>CADCUW010000297.1:0-14685 GCA_902805985.1 uncultured Rubrobacteraceae bacterium | reverse complement strand
CCGCACGCACGATCCGTACGTGCATCTCAGCTCCCTGGGGTTGAACAAGCGGCACTAAGGAAGCAGCGCTTAGAGCTTCTACCAGGGTCTGAGGCGGCGCACCTGCGGCCCTCCCTCTTACCCCTATTCACCGGAGTGCGTGGAAGGGCAATTCTGCGAACTCCGAATACAGGATCCCGAATGCCGAGTTCCCGAAAACGGTCAGAACGTTCTCACCTCGCGCTGAGAAGCATACGAGTCGACACTACATGTTGCGGTGTTGGATAGATATGCGCGTTTCTGGTTGGGACCTTCCAGGCCCGCTACGCGAGACGTTCGTGGGGTTCGTCCTCCCCCGGAGTCGGGTGCGCAGGATAGAAGGTCGGCGCTCCCCGAAAGCACGCAGGGGATAGCAAAAACGAGCGCTGCCACAACGCCCACAATCCCGGAGGTCGTCCGCGGGCGCTGTTCCTGGCATGCCGGGGACGCCTGCGCGACGCCACGGTGGGGGCAGGGGTGCTCCGCCCGGTACCCGAGCAGCCGGCCTACCGGGGCCAGCGACCCGCAGAGCAACCTCTGGACGGCCCACGGCGGGCTAGCGAGGCAGAACTCGTCCTCGCACTCCCGCGCGATCGGCGCCCCCGCAGCAGGCTGGGTACGCCTTTGTCGTTTACCTTGCCGTCCTTCGCCAGTCCCCAGACGTTCCCGAAGAACGCTTCAGTCTTGAGCGCCGGTCGCGTCTGCCAGTTGACGCGCGCCCCCGCCTCCGCAGCCCACATCTGGTGCGGGGCGCCGGGCGCTACGGTAAGGACCTCGACCTCTTCGGGCGTTCTTTCTTACCCGCCGACCAGGACGCTGAGCCTCTCGTGGAGGACCTTGAAGCGTTCCTCATAGCGGGGTTAGTAGTGGGCGGGCGGCCGCGAGGGGGTCGGCTTCGTGTAGACGGATTCCACCTCCAGCAACTCTCTGTCGGTGTCCTGGGCGGTACTTCGCGCGATAAAGTGCTGGCCGTTTGCCGGGTTCTCCAGGGCGTCACCTGCTGCAACCAAGGGGTCGCCTCCTTACTGCATGCTCGCAGCGCTGCCTGCGCCCGGAGTATGGTACGGCCTGCAACCCGACGCATCCCCCGTATGGGGCATCTTGGCGGTTGCTAGGAGCCGCGAATCTCGGAGAAGCCCTTCGGCCCGACGCTGGCGGAACAACACCCTTCCACCGTATTCTTGCAAGTCTGCAAACACTGGCATGGTCAGGTTCCGGGTCTTGCTCACCGAGGCAGGATCCAGCCCGGTCGAGCTGGAGCGAGCTTGAGCGATCGAGCTCCTGGATGCTTCGGGAACGAGCCGTCCACGCACTCGGGTAAACGGATCCTTGGGGACGCGTCCTCGCTGGGGCGGAACGCGTCTTGGATGAGGCGGGCCAAGAACTCACTTGCGTGGTGGTCGAACGGACGAACAGGACGCCGACGCTCTTTGGCGGGGCGGCCTGAGGCGCCGAGTTCGGGCGTTGGAGCCAGGGGAGGTCGAGGTGCTGAGCATGACGCCAGTTGAGAAGATAGCGGCTGCGGTGTAACGGCTCATCGGCTAAGCGTCTGCGCACCGAGCATTCCCGACCTCCCTGCCTGCCACTACTCGCCGGGGTGCGTGCAAGGGCAATCCCGTGAACTTCGCGCCGGGGTTGTCCTGCGAACTTCGGCTTGAGGGGGTTCTAGGAAATTAGGGCGTAAGGTGGGGCAGCGGGGTATCATCCCCCGCTGCCCCCGCAAATGCTCGCTACTTCTTAGGAGCCGCTCACGACCCCTACCTCGCAGTTATTCAGGACCCGATCGTCGTAGTCGGCCGCGAACGTGTCGTGGCCGGGGCCGCAGTCGAGCACGTCCCTCTGCCCGATGCCCCTGTTGTTGAGGTCCCGGCCGACGAGGTGGTCGTCGCCGTAGCCCCCGTAGAGGCGGTCCTGGCCCGTGCCACCGAAGATCGTGTCCCCGTAGCGGTTGCCGTAGAGGTGATCCGCGTTGGAGCCCCCGCGGACCTCGTCGCGCCCGGAGAGCGCCCGCACGACGTCCTCGCCGCCGTAGGCATGGATGGTGTCCGCCCGGTCGGTGCCCGTGAGGGTGTTGTCCCCGTTGTTGCCCTCCACCAGCGCCGCGAACGCAGTCCCAGCCGAGAGCGCCACCAGCATAGCCACCGTCGCCACCAGGATTCCCGTACGCCTCATGTCCTGCCCCTTTCGGTTAGTGGCCCCGGCCTCCCCGGGCGCCCTTAAGCGGCACTCTGATGGGCCGGGACTGGGGCGGTATCACGCAAATGCAGTAGTTTCTGGTGGTGTTACCGAACCGTTTCCGTGCCGTCGCCGGATTGCCGCCGAACCGTTAATGCCCCGGAACGAACCGTTACCGTATCGGAACAATGGGTGGCGCGTCGGCCGCGTGTATCGCCGGGTTGGCCGTGCTGTTTTTCGTTGTCTAGTCCCTCGCCCGCGACTCCTCGGGCTTCGCCCATATGCCGTGCGTAAGACAAGTCGTTCGCTCCAGAGAGAGCTGTAGCGGTCTCATCGGCGTTCTCCGGAACCGTCGCGGGTGGCACGACGTTGTCCCCGCTTACGCAGTGCCTTCTCCAGGCCGACCACGGGCAGCACCAGCGCACCGATAAGTAGCGACTGGCCCCAGGCCGCGGGGCCCAAGGGGGCAGAGCCGAAGAGAACGTTCATGAACGGCAGGTAGACGAAGCCCATCTGGAGAGCGAGGATCGCCCCTATGCCGGCGTAAACCCAAGGATTCGAGAAGAGCCCGATCTCGAGCGCCGAGTCGCGCAGCGAGCGGCACTGGAACAGGTAGAAGATCTGGAACAGGATCACGGTGGTCACCGCCGCCGTCTGGGCCTCCGCGAGACCGCCGCCCGAGACGCCAAAGTACCGCCACGCGAAGATCCCTATGGCACCCGCGGTCATCAGGAGGCCGACCAGCGCGGTCCTGAGGAAGAGGAACCGGTCCAGGATCCGGCGTTTCGGGTCGAGCGGAGGCCGACTCATGATGTTGGGCTCCTTGGCCTCGAAGGCGAGCGGCAGGCCGAGGGCGACCGCAGCGACGAGGTTGATCCAGAGTATCTGCACGGGCGTTATGGGCAGGAGAGCCTGCCCCGCGGCGGTCACCGGGAAGAACGCCACGGCGAGGAGGATGATCAGGGCCTCCCCGAGGTTCGTCGGCAGCAGGAACGCAAGCGCCTTGCGGATGTTGTCGTAGACCCGTCTGCCCTCTTCGACGGCCGCCGCTATCGTGGCGAAGTTGTCGTCGGTGAGGACGACGTCGGCGGCCTCCTTGGAGACGTCGGTGCCGGTTATCCCCATCGCCACGCCAATGTCGGCCTGCTTGAGGGCGGGGGCGTCGTTGACGCCGTCGCCGGTCATCGCCGCGACCTCGCCGTTCTCCTGCAAGGCCCGGACGAGCCGTATCTTGTGCTCGGGGGCGACGCGGGCGAAGACGTTGGTGCGGGCGGCGGCCTCCCGCAGCTCCTCCTCGGAGAGCTTGTCGAGCTCGCGACCGGTGAGGGCGCCGTCCGTCTCTCCCTCGCCGATCAGGCCGACCTGGCGTCCAATGGCGGCGGCGGTGCCCGCGTGATCGCCCGTGATCATCTTTACGGTTATCCCCGCGTCGTGGCACGCGGAGATCGCCTCTACGGCCTCCTGGCGCGGCGGGTCGGTCATGCCGACGAGTCCGAGCAGCTCGAAACCGTCTTCGGTGTCGGCCTCCCCGACCGCTTCCGCCCACGGGGCCGGCTTCGACGCGAACGCCAGCACGCGCAGCCCGCGCGAGGCCATGCGCTCCACCTCGTCCGCCACCGCATCCCCTCGAAGCGTCTCGCCGCCGGCAAACGCCTCGCAGCGCTCCAAGACGACCGCCGAGGAGCCCTTGAGGTATATGCGGCGCTCGCCGGCCCCCCCTCTGTCGGGCGGACCGTTGAGCGTCGCCATGTACTGCCGCTCCGACTCGAACGGTATCGAGTCCACACGGCCGAAGTGGCGGCGGGTCTCTTCGGGGCCGAACCCCAGCTTCTCCGCGGCTACAACGAGCGCGCCCTCAGTCGGATCGCCGACCACGGTCCGCCCGTCGCCGTCGTCCATCGAGGCATCGTTGCAAAGGAGCCCGGCGAGCACCAACTCCTCGACGTCTTTCGGCGCCCCGCCGATTGCGTTGCCTTCCCCATCCAACAGATCCCCTTCAGGGTCGTAGCCCGCGCCGCTCAGGGTGTAGGTGTTGCCGGCGGTGTTCCGGCTCGGGGTCCAGAGCTCCTCGACCGTCATCTCGTTCTTGGTAAGGGTTCCGGTCTTGTCGGTGTTGATGACCGTCGTCGAGCCCAAGGTCTCCACGGCGGGCAGGCTGCGCACGACGGCACGACGGCCCGCCATGCGCCGGACGCCGACCGCGAGAGCGATCGTGATGATCGCCGGCAGGCCCTCGGGGATCGCGGCGACCGCCAGCGCGATGGCGGCGAGAAGCGCGTCCGCCACGGGGAAGCCGCGCAGGAGCCCCAGCGGGAAGAGGAGTACGGCGACGACGACGATGGCCGCCGTCAGCCACTTGCTGAAGACCCCTATCTGGCGCGTCAGCGGCGTCTCCGTCTCCGTGGCCTCCCCGAGCAGCGAGGAGATGCGCCCGAGCTCCGTGCCGTTGCCGGTGGCGGCCACCACGGCCGCCGCGGTGCCGTAGGTGGCGAGCGTCCCCCCGTGGACAACGCTGCTCCTGCCGCCGATCTCCGAGCCGTCCTCGAGCGGCTCGGGTCCCTTCTCCACGGGCACCGACTCCCCTGTCAGCGCCGACTCGTCCACCTGGAGGCCTTTGGAGGTGAGGACCCTGGCGTCGGCCGGCACCTGGTCCCCCGCCGCGAGGAGCACAACGTCGCCGGGGACCAGGTCGTCGGCCGAGACCTGGACGCGCCGGCCGTCGCGGAGCGCGGTCGCCTGCCGCGGGACGAGGCCTGTGAGGGCCTCTATCTCCTTGCCGGCCCGGTACTCCTGGACGAACCCTATGACGGTGTTCAGGACGACGACTGCGAGCACCACCAGGGCGTCCACGGTCTCCCCGAGGACGAACGCCAGCGCCGCGGAGGCCAGGAGCACCCAGATGAGCGGGGTGTTGACCTGGCGCCAGAGGATCTTCCAGACCCCCTCGCCGGAGGCGCGCTCGAGCACGTTCGGCCCGAACTCCCCGAGTCTCCTCTCCGCCTCCGCACGGTCGAGACCTCCCTCCGCCGAGGTTCCGAGGGCCCTGACGACCTCCTCGGCGGGCCGGGAGGCGGCGTCGGCGGCCGGCAGCGCGTTCACTTCTCGGGCCCCGGCTTACCCTCGGGGTGCCCGCCGACCACCAGCACAGTCCTGTTCGCGTGGCGCAGGACCTCTTCAGAGACGCTCCCAACCAACGCGTGCTCCATCTTGGACATGCCCTCGGCGCCCAGGACTATGGTATCGGTCCCCAACTCCTCGGCCACTTCGAGGATCGTCCGCTCTGGCCTGCCGAAGACGACGAGCTCCTCGCTCTCCACGCCGGCCCCCTCCGCGAGCGCTTGCACCTTCGCAGTCGCCTCGCGGCCGTCCTCGGAGAGCATCTCGACGAACTGCCCGTAGTGGATCCCCGAGTGGAAGGTCAGGTGCTCGTCGACGACGTAGAGGACGAAGAGCTTCGCGCCGAGGCCGCTGGCCAGCCGCGCCGCGTACTCGCCGGCGCGCACGGAGACCTCCGAGCCGTCCGTGGCGACCAGCACCGCCGGTCCCTCCGGCGCCCCGGTCCCCGCGCGCTCGAGGACCCCGGCCCTCGAGGCCGGGTGTGGCTCGGAGGTGACGAGTATGGGGCCCCTCGTCTCAGCCAGGACCCTGTCGAGCACTTCCCCCACCATCACGCGCCCCGCCTTGCCCAGTACCTTTGAGCCGAAGCTCAGCAGCATGGGCTTCTCCACTTCGGCCTGGAGGTCGAGGATCACCCGCCTGCGGTCGCCGGCGAGCGGGCGCACCCGCGGGCGCAGGCCCACTGCGCTCTCGATCTCGGCCGCCCGAGCCTCGAGCTCCCGCTCCATCTCGCGGAGTTTCGTTCCTCCCTCGTCGGCGTCGCCAACGACCCCGACCAGGTCCACCCCGGCGCCGAGCGCCCGGCCGAGTCTCGTGCCGAGCAGCCCGGCGCGCTCCGTGTCCTCGAAGGAGCCGTACCCGACCACCACGCGCTCGGGCGGCCACGCCTGGTCCCCTTCGCGCACGATCAGGACCGGGCACGGCGAGCGGTGGGCGAGCCCCGTGGAGACGCTGCCCATCACTAGGCGCCCCAGCCGCCCCATCCCGCGGCTGCCGACGACCACGAGCCCCGCACCGGTCTCTTGGGCCTGCCCGACGATCTCCTCGACGGCGCGTCCCTCCCTGAGGTGGGAACCTGCGACCGTGCCGCCCTCCTCCTCTATTGTTCGTACCTGCTCGTCCAGCGTCTCGCGCCCCACGTCCTTTAGGCCGCTCCTTATGAAGTCCTCGTAGTGCGGCGAGGGGACAGTGTGCCAGACGTGGACCACGTGCAGCTCCGCGCCGCCTCCCCTCGCGAGATCGACCGCCGCCCTGGCGGCGAGGGCCGTGCTCTCCAGGCCGTCGGTCGCCAACAGCACCTTCTCTGGAAACCCCTTCATGCCAGCGAACTCCTTCCTAGTTCTTCCGACTTTGAACCCTACACTATCGGCGCCGAGGCGCTAACTGTCGAACGCCAAGCCCAGTCCGCGTGCGCGGCTGTGTGCGGTCCCGACGGATGGTGGGTCCGCCGGTAGGTCATGGTGAAGTCCTGCTGCCAGGTCGCACCGTTGTCGTGGGACACCTCCCCGGTCGACTCCATGGCGTCGGGGCCGCGGAAGCGTGCGGTGGAGCGCTGTGAGAAGTCCTCGTCCAAGCGGATCATCGACCATCCAGCTTCGTCGACCTCAAGTTCGAAGACCCGGGTGATCCCGCGAACGTCGAAGTGATGGTACCGGTCATCCGACATCAGCGCCATCGCGTCCGGGAATTCGGGGTGGTCGTACGTCCAGTGCTGGAGCACGAACGCCCCGTCCAGCACCCGCTCGTAGCGCTGCCGGCCGGTGATCGGTTCGGGCACGGCCGAGTGGTGCATCGTTACCTCCCAGTTTCCGAGCAGCCGGTCGAGCGCGCTCATGCCTGCTCCTTTCGTTGCCGACTCCTCGTGCCCTGTGCCCACCGGGGGGCTCTGCGCGGCTCCCGGATGCGGAGCAGGTTACCCCTGTGATCTCGGAAGGCGCAGTCGCGGCTTCCCGGGAGGAGGCTTCGGTTTACCCTCTCCGAGAACCCTCGGGCTTGGGGGCGGGTTCCGGCAGCCGGAAGAGGCCCATCAGGCGTTCGACGGCCGACCTATCGCCCTCGATCTGTACCTCCCCGACCTGAAGGGCTTCGCCGAGGTCGCCGTTCTCGTAGACGAGCGCGGCGAGCGTGTCGACGTCCGTCTCGATCCTCGCGTCCGGGTCGGCCGGGGCGCCGCGGTAGACCCGGATGCTCCCGTCCTTCACCTCGAGACCGAAGCCCTGGTCCCCGAGCACCACCTCGTAGCGAGCATCGAGGTCGCCTGCGGCCTCGGGCTCGAACATTGTCCGGAACGAGACCATGAGCCCGTCCACCCCTATCGCGTCATCCTCGCTCCTCCAAGGGGAGCGGACGCCCCAGCGCCCGATGGCGGCCACCACCTGCTCGAGATCTCTCCCCCAGTCCGTGAGCTCGTACACCTTCGAGGCCGCGGGCAGTGGGAGCGTGCGCCTGCGCACCACCCCCGACAGCTCGAGCGTCTCGAGGCGGTCGGCGAGGATGTTCGAGCTGATGCCAGGCAGGCCCCCGCGCAGGTCCGTGAACCGCTTCGGCCCCAGCAGGAGCTCGCGCACCACGAGCAGCGTCCACCGCTCCCCCACGAGGTCCAGCCCCTGAGCCGTCCCGCACGCGTCGCGGTACCTGCGCCAGTTCGGCGCGCCTTTCGTCTTCTCTGCCGTCATGCAGGTCAGTCTACTACTCATCGTACGTGTTAGCAACTGTGTAAACTTTAATCGCAAATTAGTAGTTGCAAAAAACAACTAGAGTCCCTATACTGCACCTAGTCGATGGTGGAGAGCCGGAGGAGGACGGAGATGTACGGACAGGCAACGGTCGAGGCCCGGGGCGCTTCAGTCGGGTTCGCCCCAAGGTCCGCGCGGTGGGCGGGTAGGATCGTGAGCGCGCTCGTGGTCGCGTTCTTGCTCTTCGACGGCGGCATCAAGGTCATAATGCTGGAGCCGGCGGTCGAGGGCTCGGTACAGCTCGGCTACCCAGAAGCCACCGTCTTGGGTATCGGCTTGGCCCTGCTCGTGAGCACGGCGCTCTACGCCGTCCCGCGTACCGCCTTTATCGGGGCGATCCTGCTCACGGGCTACCTCGGCGGCGCCGTGGCGACTCAGGTGCGCGTGGAGGATCCCTGGTTCCTGTTCCCCGCCTTCTTCGGGGTGCTTGTGTGGGGCGGTCTCTTCCTACGCAACGAGCGGGTCAGGGCGCTCGTCCTGAGGTAGGGTCCGGGGCGAGACAGCCACCGAGGTCGGTCGCTGGCCGGGTGGCGACCTTGGGGCCATCTCGACCAGGGTCGCGTAGCCCACCTGCCGATTCCACGGACTCTCGGTCGGCGCACAACGAGAACGCGGTGGTCCACGAAGGAGGTCGATGTCGATGAGCGAAACGTTCCGGGAGGTCTCATCTCTCGACGGCACCACCATCGCCTTCGACCGGCTGGGCGAAGGTCCGCCGGTCGTCTTGGTGTGCGGGGCAATGTGCGACCGGGCCCTGATGCGCCCGATCGCCGAGGAGCTGGCAAAGGGTTTCACCGTGTTCAACTACGATCGTAGGGGACGGGGCGACAGCCGCGACACCACCCCGTACGCGGTCCAACGCGAGATCGAAGACATCGGCGCCCTCGTCGCCGAGGCCGGGGGGACGGCGTCGGTGTACGGCCACTCCTCGGGGGCGGGGCTCGTCCTGCACGCGGCCGCCGCGGGTCTGCCCATCGCCAGGATCGCGCTGCACGACCCACCCTATGCTCTTGACGGCGACGAGGAGGCGCGACGGGGTGCGCGGGAGTACGGCGAGACCCTCAAGGCCACGCTGTCGGAGGGCCGCCGTGGGGATGCGGTCGAGCTGTTCATGACTATGGTGGGTATGCCCCGGGAGATGATCGAAGGGATGCGCCGCACCCCCAGGTGGGCGGAGCTGAAGGCCTTGGCTCCCACCCTCGCCTACGACTCGGAGGTCATGGGCGACGTCAGCAGGGGCGGCACGATCCCGGTAGAGAAGGCGAGTAGGGTGACGGTACCGGCCCTCGTGCTCACCGGCGGGGCGGACTACCCGTGGATGATCGAGGTGGGCAGGCGGCTCGCGGACGCCATGCCCAACGGGGGGCACCGTGTCCTGGAGGGCCAAGAGCACACCGTGCCCCCCGAGGTGCTCACGCCGGTGCTGGAGGGTTTCTTTTCGCACGATAGGAGACAGTGAGAGTGAACCGACCGCCAAACCCCTGTTCACCCAGCCTCGTATAGGGAGGTTCTCCGACATGGCGAACACGACCCACGATCCCCGCGTCGACGCTTACATCGAGTCACTCCCCGGCTGGCAGCAGGGTGTCTGCCGCAGGGTGCACACTCTGGTGCACGCGGCCGATCCCGAGGTGACGGAGACAATCAAGCACACCGACCGTCCGTACTTCGTCTTGCGGGGCAATGTCTGCGCGCTCCTGGCGGCGAAGGACCACGTGAACGTGTTCCTCTACGACCCCCTCGTCCCCGACCCAGCGGGCGTCATCACCTCCGGCCACGAGAACAAGACGGGACGGACCGTGGCCATCTACCGGGGGGAGGCGATCGACGAGGAGGCGCTCGTCGCCGTGTTTCGGGCCATCATTGACCACAACCGGGCCGGGGGCTGGCGCAAGGTCGTGCGCCAGCGGTGATGCGCCTGGAGCCGTCCACCCGGACCCGGACGGCGACGGCACCCGGGTGATCTGGGCCGAAATGTTGGACGGTCTCGCCGAATACCTGGCGAAGGCGTGAGCGCCCGAGGCTGGCGGGGCGAGGGGACGGGCACGACCAAACCGACGAGAAAGGAGCACCGACCGTGAAGCTGACGATCAACACGAACGTCTCCGTCGACGGCGTGATGCAGGGGCTCGGTGGGCCGGAGGAGGACCGCAGGGGCGGGTTCGAGCGCGGCGGGTGGGCCATGCCGCACTTCGACGAGGAGACCGCGGCCTTGGTGGGTCGGGTCTACGGGCGCGCCGACGCCTTCCTTTTCGGCCGGCGGACCTACGAGATCTTCGCCGGCTCCTGGGGATCCGGCTCCTGGGGGGCAGATCGGGGCGACAACCCGATCTCGGCGGCGTTGAACACGCGGCCCAAGTACGTGGCGTCGACCACGCTCACCGACCAGCAATGGGCGGACACGACCGTCCTCTCTGGAGACGTCGCGGCCGCCGTCGGCGAGCTCAAGGCCAAGCCGGGGGGCGAGCTGCAGGTGGTCGGCAGCCTCAGCCTGGTCCGGTTGCTGCTCGACAACGACCTCGTCGACGAGCTCACCCTGCTCACCTACCCCGTGGTCGTCGGCCAGGGCAGGCGGCTGTTCCCCGACTCCGGCCCGGACCTGGCGCTCGAGCTGGTCGAGTCGCGCGCCACATCCAGCGGGGTAACGATGCAGGTCTACCGTGCGGCCGGGCGTCCGCACTACGGGTAGGCCACGCCCGACCTGACGCACGTCACACAGAAGGGAGCCGAGGATGCCGGAACTGCTCGTCGACTACATCACCTCGCTAGATGGCTACGGGTCCGCCGACGGCTGGCCGGGGTTCTGGGGCGTGGAAGGGCCGGAGTACCTCGCCTGGCTGGGAGACCAGCCGGAGGCGGACTACACCGTCCTGATCGGGGCCAACACCTACCGGGTCATGTCCGGGCTGGCCGACGAGGGCGAGCCCGGGACCGAGGGCCTGACCGGGCTGTCGAAGGTCGTCTTCTCCTCCAGCCTCTCGGAGCCGCTCTCGTGGCCGAACACCAGGCTGGTCAGTGGGGACCCCGTCGAAGCCGTCCGAGAGATGAAGGCGAGAGGCGGCACGTCCATGCGCACCCTCGGCAGCCTCACCCTGTGCCGCTCCCTGTTGGAGGCCGGCCTGGTGGACCGCTTCCGCGTCGCGGTCTTCCCGGTGATCACCGGGAAGACCGGTCGCGACCGGATCTACGATGGCTACCCCGACGTGGCTCTGGAGATGGTGAGCAGTCGCACCTTCGACGGCCGGCTGCAACTGCTGGAGTACGTGCCCAGGGTGCTGGCCGGGCCACCGGGCACCGCCAAGCCCGACTGACCGTAGCCGAGGTGACCGCAGGCAGGCATCTGCCCGAGGTGGTGTCTGCGACACCTGCGCCCCTTATCGCCGCCTGTGTTGACCGGCCCGACGCAGCTGCGCGAACTTCGGGCGTGGATTGTTCTACGAACTTCGGCGGTATCGCGGCGCATCTTCGGAAGTGCCTGGGCTCACGCTCCCGACCCATCGGGGGCGCGCCTCAGCCCCCCAGGACCGCCGAGAGGTCGAGGCGACGCAGGCGCTCGGGGTCGGCGAGGATATCGATCTCGACGATCCTCCCGCCCGCTACCGCGAAGCCCATGACCGCCCGCGGCACTCCCCCGGGGGCCGTGACGGCGCCCGGGGCCCCGTTCACGAGCGCCGGCCGGGAGTAGGGGGCAAGCCGCGAGTAGGTGAGCGCCTGCCCGGCCACGGCGCGCGCCCCCCTGACCAGCCTCGACGCGCCCGCCGCGCCGTTGTCCGCCCTCAGCACGACGTCTGGATCGAGCACCGCCAGCAGCGCCCCGAAGTCGCCGCCGCGCGAGGCGGCGAGGAACGCGTCGACGACCTCCCGCTGATGGGCGAGGTCCGTCTCCAGGGCGGGTGCCGCCCCTCGCACGCGGTTGCGCGCCCGGCTGGCGAGCTGCCGCGCCGCGACAGGTGTGCGCCCCACGATGGGGGCGATCTCGGCGAACGGCACCCCGAACGTGTCGTGTAGCACGAAGGCCAGCCGCTCGGCAGGCGTGAGCGTCTCGAGCACCACGAGCAGCGCGAGGCCCACCCCGTCGGCCAGCAGCGCCTCGTGCTCGGGGTCGGACCCGTCCAGCCGGCCCACCACCGGGTCGGGCACGCGCGCGTCCAGGGGCTCGTCATGGGGCCCCTCGAGGGCTTCCTCGCGTCGCGACCTACGCGAGCGGAGCATGTTCAGGCACACGCGGGCGACGACCGTCGTCAGCCACCCGCCCAGGTTCTCGACGCCGTCTGAGCCCGAGCGGCTGAGCCTCAGCCAGGCCTCTTGCACGGCGTCGTCGGCCTCGCTCGTGGAGCCAAGCATCCGGTAGGCCACCGCCCTCAGGCGGGCGCGGTGCCCCTCGAAGCGCTCCGCCAGCCATTCGTCGTGTTCGGTCATCGGTCACGTTCCTCCGTCGCGTCGTGTCATTGTAGTAGTGACCAACCGAACGCGGCCGATGTGACGGGGAGCTGGGGAGGAGAGCGGCCCCGCGGAACGCGAGCGTCCAACCGAAGAGACACCGAAAGAGAGGGACCATGCAAGCAGCGAACCTGCAAGCAAGGATGAACAACCCGGTGATGGTCGTCCCCGGCACCTTGCAGCCCCTGCTGGACCTGGCGGAAGCCACGAAGAAGGCCGGCCTGCCGCCGAACACGGCCGACCTCGTCCACCTGCGCGCGGCCCAGATCAACGGCTGCGGCTACTGCGTCGACATGCACGCCCGCGACCTCAAGAAGGCCGGCGAGACCGACGAGAGGATCTTCTCGGTTGCGGCCTGGCGGGAGGCGCCCTACTTCACAGACGCCGAGCGCGCCGCGCTGGCGCTCGCGGAGGCAGCCACGCGCCTGAGCGACCGGCCGGACCCTGTGCCCGACGGGGTCTTTGAGGAGGCCGCCCGGCACTTCGACGAGCAGACGCTCTCGGCCCTGATCATCGATATCGCCCTGATCAACTTCTGGAACCGCCTCACCGTGACCGTGAAGCAGCCGGCGGGCTCGTACCCCGGCTGAGCGGTACCGGGCGGCGTGGTCACCACGCCGCTCGCCCTGTATTCACCCGAGTGCGTGGAAGGGGCGTTCTGCAAACTCCGCTCTGAGGTGCTCCGAAGGTCGGGCTTGGATGGTCTGAGAAGCGAAGCACGATGCGGCGTTCCGGGGCCCTGCTTCGGCCGCAGGCGGCAAGAATATTCGGCCCGGGTGTCACATCCTGTTCGTGGCCGACGTCTACATGCTGAGAGCAAGCGACCGGAGGAGATCGGAGGCCCCTTGTTTAACGCCTACGTCGTTGTCACCCTCTTGGCCATCGCCGTCAACGGGTTCTCCGGCATCGCCGCCCTCGTCCACTGGAAGCAGATCCTCCCCGGCATGGCCAAAGCGGGCGTGCCGGAGTCGTGGCTGACCATGCTGGGCGGCCTCAAGACGGCGGGCGCGGCCGGACTGCTGGTGGGACTCCTCGGGATGCCGCTGATCGGGACGGCCGCCGCGACCGGCCTCGTCCTATTCTTTGTCGGGGCGATCGTCACCCACCTTCGCGCACGCGACCACTCGCCGCAGTTCGGCTTGGCGATCGGGTTCCTGTTGCTGAACATGGCCACGCTGGCGTTAGGCCTGGCCCCGTAAGCCTGGAATGGTAGCTTCCTGATATTCACCCGAGTGCGTGGAAGGGGGGTTCTGCGAACTTCGCGTGTAGGGGGTTCTAGGAAGTCCGCCCGGCCCCGGTTCGGCGGGGGTATCCTGACCCGTGGGCGAAAGCGAGCGGAGGAGAGGACCATGATGGACAGGGAGAGGCCCGGTGCCTCGGACCCGGACGACAGGATCCCCGAGGCGTGGATCGGGCAAGAGGTGACGATCGAGACCACCGAGGCCCTCTCCAGCGACCTGCGCGCCTCCGCCCCCGTGTACCTGGAGGACGTAAACGAGCGCGGTGTCGTGATGCTGGTGACGCGCCACCGCGACCACAACCGGTCCTCCCGCTACTTCTACCCCTGGGGCGTGGTGGGCTGGATACGCTTGGCCGAGGAGGACGAGAAGGAGGGGGAGCGGTAGCGTGGGCTACCAGCTAATCGCGAGCACGCCTTCGGGACCGATGGCCGCCGAGGCCGTGACGGACGCCGTGATGGCCGACGTGAGGGTCCTCGCCGCCGAGCACGGTTTCTCGGGACCCCAGCTCGTCCTGGACAACGTCGGGGACCAGATCGTGATCGCTCCCCCGGACGCCGAGGCGATGGAGGAGGCGTTGGCCCGGGCGATGAGGAGCGTCCCCGACACCGAGGTCGAGGGGAACGTCCTGGACCGCATGACGGTCCACCGCTTGCGCTACGTGCTGCGCAGCGGGGCCGAATGCGACGACTGCGAGATCTTGCTGGTGCGCGTGGGGCAGTCCAAGGCGGGCGGCTAGCCGGCGCCCCGGCCTTCGTTATTCACCCAACCTCGTAGAAGAAACTGTTTGGAAAAGCGAAACGGACACCCAATGGGACTCCGAGGGCCGCCAAGCAGGTACGAAGGAGCCTCGATCGGCCGCTTCTTGGCTCCGAGAACGCTCGGTTGAGAAGCCTTCGGCCCTTTTCCAAACAGTTTCGAAGGGGTCGTTCTCCGAACTTCGCCTTGATCGGGTTCTGCGA
>CADCUW010000296.1 GCA_902805985.1 uncultured Rubrobacteraceae bacterium | reverse complement strand
TCGCCCTGTGCGTCCTCTTCCGGCGGACCGGCAGCCTCCTGCCCCCGTTCGTGGCCCACGCCACCTTCAACTCCTTCGCCACCTCGCTGATAATCCTGAACGGCCTCGGTATCCTGGAAATTCCCGTGTAGCGCTCGCTGGCTGCGCCAGCGAGCGAGCACGCCTCCTTCGGCGGCTTGTCAGCCCGCTCCAGCCTATGATGGCCTCCGCATTCAGCACGCGTCGGGCCTTGCGGCCCTCGCTTTCAGCATGTCGCTTCGCGCCTTTCAGCTTCTTGCCATTGGGATCCAACCATGCCGCGTCCTGCGCGGGAGGGTCGAATATCGTAAAGCGTAACGCCCACGGACGACCGGCTGAAAGCCGTCGGAGGCGGCGTGCTGATAAGCGGAGGCGTAAGCCGGAGCTTGCTAACCGACGTATCGGGCCCGGGGGCGTATGAGCTTGTCGCTGGCGTACTGCTCAATGGCGTGGCCGATCCAGCCGACCGTCCGCCCCACGGCGAACAGGGCCACGGCCCCGCCGGCGGGCAGGCCCAGCGCGCGGGCGATGGTCGCGAGCGCGAGGTCCAAGGTGGGGCGCTCGCCGGTGAGGTCTCGGACTTCTTCGACGACCGCGCCGGAGAGCCCCGCGGCGGAGCTTTCCGGCATGGCTTCGGCCGTGATCCGGAGCAGGGCTGCGCCCCTGGGGTCGCCGTCTGGGTAGAGCGGGTGCCCGAAACCCGGTAGGCCGTCGCCCCGGCGGAGGCGTCCGGCTATGACCTTCCGCGCGGCGCCGGCCGCCGCGACCTCATCCAGAAAGGCCTCCACGAGCTCCACCTGCCCCCCGTGCCTGGTCCCGCCGAGCGCCGCGAGGCCCGCCTGCACGACGGCGTACGGGGTCGCCCCCGAAGACGCCACGCACCGGGCCGCGAAGGTCGAGACCGGCAGCTCGTGGTCGGCGCAGAGGACAAGCGCCGCGTCGAGCAGCGCCACCGCGCCCGGCTCCCCGGGGCACCAGCCCCGCCGGAGCGCCTCCGCCGTCCCTCCCGTTCCCGCCCCGCCGACGACGCCCGCCATGAGGCGCAAGACCCTGGAGCCCGTCCCAACGACGCCCGCCGGGCGCAAATCGTAGCCGACCGGGTCCTCTGCGGAGGCGACCGGCAGCAGAGCCTGGAAAAGCTCCATGGGCGCAAGCCCCTCCAGCGTCCGCAGCGTCTCCCGTACCCGCGGGGACGGAGCCTCGACGTCGCCGGGGAAGACCTCCGCCGCCCTTCCCGCATCCCCGGTCCAGATCAAGGCCGCCACCCCCTCGATGCCGGCCTCCGAGACCAGTTCCTCGACGTCGCGCCCCCTGTAGAACAACCGCCCCCCGTCCACGAGCGTGATCCCCGACTCGAGCACCGGCGCCCCCCACCGCAACGCCCCCTCGGGCACCCCCTCAGGGTCCCTCCTCCTCTCCTTGCGCTCCTTCAAGGCCCGCACGTCCTCAGCCCTGTATCGTCTGCTCCGCCTCCCCCCCTCCGCCGCCTCGGACCTCACCATCCCCCGGCTCACGTAGGAGTACAGCGTCGGCAAACTCACCCCCAACTCCCCAGCCGCCTCCCCCGCTGTCAGATAACGCCCAGACCCCAATGGACCTCCTCAAGATCCGCCAGATACGTCGGCATCCTACGTTATATTGATCTATGTATCAACGTTGATTAGACAGAGAAACCCGGATACGATGGCGGGTACGGGGGCCGAGAGGCTCCGGATTGATGGACCTGTGTGGGATCGGAGGCGATGGGATGGGTGGCGGTTCGGGGGTCTCTTTCGTTGCGGGGTTGGAGGGCGTGGCCGCCGCGCGGACCCGCATCAGCGGCGTGGACGGCGAGGCCGGGGTGCTGACCCTGGCCGGCTTTCCGGTGGAGGAGTTGGCTGGACGCGCGAGCTTCGAGGAGGTCGTCTACCTCCTCCGGCACGACGGGCTGCCCGATGCGGAGGAGTTCGCGGCGTTCCGGACGGCGCTCGCCGGGCGGCGGGGGTTGCCCGGGGCCACCGTAGACCTCCTGCGGGCGGCAGCCGCGCGCGGGGTCTCGGGGATGGACGCACTGCGGATGGCGGCGGACACCTTGAGCCTCGACGTTTCAGACGACCCGGCGCTCGACCTCGTGGCCCGGTTCCCGGTGATCGTGGCCACCTACCAACGGTTGTTGAGCGGAGAAGAGCCCATCCAGCCGGATGAGGGACTGGGCCACGCCGCCAACTACCTTTACATGCTCAGGGGGGAGGTGCCGGGCGAGGGATCTGTGCGGGCGCTCGAGACGTACCTGTGCACCGTCTCAGACCACGGCATGAACGCCTCGACCTTCGCGGCGCGCGTGATCGTCGCCACCCGCTCGGACCTCGTCTCGGCCGTGGTCGGCGCCGTGGGCACCCTCAAGGGCCCGCTGCACGGCGGCGCGCCCGGACCCGCGCTCGACGTGGTCTTCGAGATTGAGGCGACCGGGAACGCCGAGGCCGTCCTGCGGGAGAAGCTCCGGCGCGGGGAGCGGCTCATGGGTTTCGGGCACAGGATCTACCGCGTCCGCGACCCCCGCGCCGATGTCCTGGCCGCCGCCGCCGAACGACTCTTCGCCTCCGACGGAGACAGGGACCTCTACGACCTCGCCCTGAACGTAGAGGAGACCGCGCTCCGCCTCCTCGCCGAGCACAGACCGGGGCGAAACCTTCAGACCAACGTCGAGTTCTACACGGCCCTGCTCCTGCACGGCCTCGGCCTCCCCACAGAACTCTTCACCCCGACCTTCGCCGTCGGCCGGGTCGCCGGCTGGACGGCCCACTGCCTCGAACAGCAGGCAGAAGACCGCCTCATCCGCCCGCAGTCCGAGTACGTCGGGGCGGAGGACCGCCGCTGGGTGCCACCGGGGGAGCGTCCTTCACCGCGGTCGCGGGAAGCACTCCCGGAGTAACCGGGGTTACGCCGACGCCGTCGCAAGGAACTTCGCCCGGGACGCGCGTCTACCGCGGATCGAACAGTCCGGGGGCGGTGGTTCTGCCGTTACCACAGACCGTATGGTCCATACGAGGACCCGGTCGCCGTCCAGTTCATGCTCGACGCCCTGGACAACTCCGGCACGGTCGACCCCGACCGCGCCCTCAAAGACTTCCCGTCCCCGGATAACCCACCCCCGCCGCTGCCCTAGGGCCAGTCAATACCTCCGAGCGCCCCGCGCCGCCTCGAAGCGGCGCGGGGCGCTCGGCTACGCCCGGCGGAACGAATCAGCCGGGAGTAGGGTCGCGGGATTGAAGAAGCCGTTCTCGAGGACGACCCGCCGGGGGGCGGTGGAGAAGATGACCGGGGTTGACGATTCGAAGCGACGGGCGATCGTTACCAGCTATAGCAAAAAAACGGACCCCCGGAGAGATCCGGGGGCCGTACCCAATTGAGCCTTGCGCGGGTATCCTTGTTTCTAGCACGTCCGCCTGAATGACCAGAGAGGCGGATTAGAGATAACCCAGGATCCCACATGGGATTTAGGTGGGGCTAGGTCAGAGCCACCTCTCCCAGAAGATACCCGCGGCTACTACTGCTCGATGCGTCTATCTGGATCACCTCCTCTCGCGTGCTTTCGACTAGCGAGGATTCTACTACCACTATGGACAAGCGGCAAGAGATATTTTTTGCGGCCCCGTCTAGGCCCCGTCCCGCCCTTCGATCCGGAGCCGCAACAGGTCGAGGGCCCGGTTGGCGCTCCGCTCCCGGATGGAGCCCCTCGAACGCGCCCACGCCGTCAGGTCCAGCTTCTCGGCCACGGCCCCCTCGGCGTCGGCCACCCCGACGTAGACGAGCCCGACCGGCTTCTCCTCCGTGCCGCCGTCTGGCCCGGCAACGCCGGTTACGGAGAGGCCATAGTCCGCGCCCGAAGCCTTGCGGGCGCCCTCGGCCATCGCCCGGGCGACGGGCTCGGAGACGGCGCCGTGCTCCGCGAGCATCCCGCTCGGGACGCCTAGCAGGCGCTCCTTGGAGGCGTTCGAGTAGGTGACGAAGCCCTCCTCGAAGTACGCCGAGGAGCCGGCGACGTCGGTGAGGCGCTTGGAGATCAGACCGCCCGTGCAGCTCTCGGCGAGGGCGACGGTGGCGCCGCGCTCGCCCAGCAGGCGCCCGACCGAGCTCTCGAGGGTCTCCTCGTCCTCACCGAAGAAGTACTCGCCCAGGCGGTTGAGGATCTCCCTCTCCACGGGCTCTATCTTGCCGTGCGCCTGCTCCTCGGTTGCCGCCCGCGTCGTTATGCGTAAGCGCACCCGGCCCTGTCCGGCGAGCGGGGCGACCGTGGGGTCCGTGGCGTCCAGGAAGTCCTGGACCCTCTCGGCGAGCGCGGACTCCCCGATGCCGGCGAAGTGGAGCGTCTTCGAGACGATGGAGCCGTCGCTGCGAGACCGTATCAGGGGCTCCAGCGTCTCCTCGAACATCCGCTTCATCTCGGCTGGCACGCCGGGAAGCGTCGCGAAGAGCGTCCCCTCCCACGCCACGAGAGCCCCCGGCGCGGTCCCGAGGGGGTTCGGGATAAGCTCGGTCCCTTCGGGGAAGAGGGCCTGCTTGTAGTTTGACGGCGTGGGCTCGCGGCCGAACTTGGCGAACTTCTCGTCGACGTGCCTGCGGGCCTCCGGGTACTCGACCATCGGGCGGCCGGTCAAGATGCCGAGGCAGGCGTTCGTCAGGTCGTCCGAGGTCGGGCCGAGGCCGCCGGTCGTGACGACGAGGTCGGCCCTGGAGGCGGCGTCCTTGAGGGCGCCGATGATGCGGTCGTTGTTGTCGCCGACCGTGGTATGACGGTACATGCTCACCCCGAGGGCGGCGAGCCGCTGGCTGATCCAGGCCGTATTCGTGTCCACGAGGTCCCCGAGCAACATCTCGGTCCCGATGGTTACTATCTCCGCGCTCTTTATGTCTCTCTGTCCGTTTTGCATCCGTTTATTCTACAATCCGCCGGATGGAGGACCGTGAGAATATCTACGCTACCGAGCAGGCCGACACCTTTGCCCGCGTCCGCCTCTCGGCCAAACGCTACGGCCACACCTTGCGGGTCGCGGACACCGCGGAAGACCTCGCGCGCGTCCACGGCCTCAACCCCGCCCGGACGCGTCTCGCCGCCCTCCTGCACGACGCGGCCCGCGAGCTGTCGCCGAATGAGTTCCTGGACCTGGCCCTCGGTTGGAACCTGCCCGTCGGGGAGCCGGAGCGGGAGAGCCCGAAGCTCTTGCACGGTCCGGTGGCCGCGGAGCTGGCGCGGCGGGAGCTCGGCGTCGATGACGGCGAGGTCCTGGACGCGGTCAGGGATCACACCACGGGACACCCCGGGATGGGACCGCTCTCGCTCGCCCTGTACGTCGCGGACAAGATAGAGCCGGCCCGCGACTATCCGAGCGTGGAGCGCCTGCGCCGCCTGGCCCGTCGGGACCTGCGCGGGGCCGCCGCCGAGTCCCTCCGGCGGTCCATAGCCCACAACGAGGAGCGAGGCCGTACCACGCACCCGGCGAGCCTCGAGACCCTGGAGTGGCTAGAGGAAGCCGAGAAGGGCGCGTAGCGACGGGTTGAGCTGCAGGATGGCGTAGAGCGCCACCATAAGCGCCCCCAGAGCGACC
>CADCUW010000295.1 GCA_902805985.1 uncultured Rubrobacteraceae bacterium | reverse complement strand
GGTCACGCTCACGCAGCCCCCCGCAGCTTCGGGCGTAGCCTAACAGCCCCGCCGGCCTGGCTCCTCTTGTCCCCGGCTCCGGGTGTTGGCTAGAATGCGAGTCGCGGGCCCGTGGCCTCCGAGGGTATGCTTTCACGTCAGTCAGCGTCGCTCGAGAAGCGCGGGCCCGTATCAACTAAGACGCAAGGCAGGACGGGGCGGTTACACTCGACCCTTGCCCGTGCCCCGAGGTTCCGAGAACAACCCTTCTAGGCAGTCGGGTGAATAATGGCCGGCTCTACGGGTACAGGAAGTTCCTGGGCAACCGCTCCAGCGCCGCTCGCACCTCCTCGTCGCGGGGGTTGAAGCCCAGGAACCGCCTGGCGTCGAGCCCCAGGTTGGCGTCCCGCTCGTGCGGGTCTTCCAGGCGGTCGAGCAACTCTTGGCGGTCGATGGCGAACCTCCTCCTGGCCTCCTCCTCGAGCTCGCCGCGCGGCACCCCGTTTAGCACCAATACCCCGCCCCAGGGCACGAGGAAGATCTCGGCGGCCTCCCCCACCAGCTCGCGGCTGACCTCCAGGCCCTGGTTGGAGACGGCGTGCAGCCAGTAGGCGCCCGTTATGGCCTCCATGGGCCCCCTGATCTCTCGGCCGGGATCGTCGGGGTCGGGCTCGGGACCGACCGCGTACTGGAGGATAATCCGGTGGCCGACCAGCAGGTCCGCCAGGGTCCTCTCCTCGGGCTGCCTGTACCCTTCCCTGATCCTGCCCACGGTCTACCTCCCAGAACGTATCCCGCCGCGGTCCACCCGGCCCGCATTCTAGTGGGGGTGTCTCGGTCGGGACAAGGTGCTCGGAGGGACGCCGGACTGCCGAGAACCCCTCGGCACGAAGTTCCGGGAACACCCCTTCTAGGGAGTCGGGTGAATAGGGGGCTATCGAAAGTACCCCCTACGGCGAGGCCCACCAGCGCGCAGAAGCCGAGCACGCTGAGGGCGGGGGTGCTGAGTAGTAAGACGGGCACCACGCCGACCGCCGCGCCGACGAGGGCTCCCCTGGTGGCGCCCCTTTCCTTTCTAGAGGGCACGGAGATGCCCCCTTGACTCAGCAGCACCGATCCGAGCCAGAGCCCCCCGACGAACCCGACGAACGCTCCGAGCAGTAAGGACAGACCTAGCCACGGCCGGCGCTACACATATCCGTCACCGGGTCGGCAGGAATCCGGCAAAACCGGGCTTCCCCCACTCCGAGGTCGCCCCTGACCCGAAGGTGTGGCATCTTGCCGCCTCCACGCCGCGCCATGTAGGGCACGCAGGAGGGGGAAGAGGATGACGCACGGCGAGGCCGGCGCCGCGCCGGGCGGGCCCGGCGGTCGGGCGCGGGGACGGTTCGTCGGGTACCCTACGGTGGTCGTGGGGATCATCTCCCGACGAAGACGACGCGGGAGGCAGGCTAAGGGATGGTCGGCACGGGAGCGGCTCCGGCATCGCGGCGAGGCGCCCGGGGGGGCTCGCTCCTCGGGGGAGCCGCGCTGCTCGCCGCCGCCCTCGTCTCCTGCGGCGCGGCCTATCAGGCCATCGCCGCGGCGCGGGACCGCAGGCGCTACCCGCCGCCGGGGCGGCTGGTGGACGTCGGGGGGCACCGCCTCCACGTTTACGCCACGGGTCCCGTGGGCGACGGCGGCGTGCGGGGGCCGGCCGTGGTACTCGAAGCCGGGGTGGGGGCCACGTCCGCCGGGTGGGCCTGGGTGCAGCAGAAGGTCGAGCGCTTCGCGGGGGTCGTCTCCTACGACCGGGCCGGGATCGGCTGGAGCGAGGAGGGCGCGTCGTCGTCGGACGCCCGCGGGGCCGCCGAACAGCTGCGCGCCGCCCTCTCCGGGGCCGGCGTGGCCGGGCCTTACGTGCTCGTCGGGCACTCGCTGGGCGGCGAGTACGCCCGCGTGTTCGCCGCCCTCTACCCCAGCGAGGTGGCCGGGATGGTCCTCGTCGACGCCGGCGCACCGGACAGGGACGGGGTGATGCGGGTGGGCGCCGCCGCGCCCTCCTTGCCGGGCGTGCCCTTGCCCGAAGGGACCATGGGGCAGGTCGAGAGGGCCTTCCGTCTCTTCCGCTACGCCCCCCTCGCGGCGCGACTGGGGGTGGTGAGGATCGCCCTGGCGCTCGGCGGGGCGACGAACCCGCTGCCCGCCGACGCCCGGGCGGCTGCGAGGGCGTCGATGTCCTCGCCGCGCCACTGGAGGGCGGTGAGGGCGGAGGTCGCCGGCTCGTGGGAGGCGGCGGCGCAGGCGCGCGCGAGCGGGGGGCTCGGGGAGAAGCCCCTGGTCGTGCTCAACCGCGCCGTCCCGGAGGGCGGGGTGACCCGGGCGATCCGGGAGTTCGGGGCCGAGCTCGCCGCTTCCCTGTCCTCGGACGGGGAGCACCGCGTCGTGGAGGGGGCGGACCACTTCTCGTTGGTCGCGAACCGCGAGCACGCCCGCTTCGTGGCGGAAGCGATCCGCGGGGTGGTCGAGGCCGCCGGCGAAGGGTCCCGCCCCTAGCCACACCGTAGCCCGTCGGCCGGCCTCGCGGCACCCCGTGTAACGGGGTTTGGCTCTGTCGGATTCTTGGTGATTCGCAAAAATCGGGTCCCAAATCTGGTGCCCAAACGTCCCCAGAAGCTCGTCAAGCCGTAGCAATCTGTTGCTACCGTGCTGCGATCGGTCCCTCACCCGGGTGTCCCGGTCCATTTCGGACCGCTTTCACCAAGAACGCGCCAGAGCCCGGGGTTTGTGTCCTAGCTTGCTAGGCCACCCCGTTGAGCCTCCACAGCGCGTACGTCCAGGCGAGGTCGTACAGCACCCACAGGTAGTACGGGACGAGCAGCCCCGCCGAGAACCCCTCGTACCTGCGAAGCGCGACGATCAACGCCGTCAGGGGCACCAAGAACGCCGCTATGCCCACGAACCCGGCGAGCGTGCTGCGCAGGCCGAAGAACCCGTAGTTCCACAGCTCGTTGAGAAAGAGCACGCCGACGGTAAGCGCGAAAGACACGGCCCTGCCCCTGGGGTCGTCGACGTGGACAAGGATGCGGTACAGCACGACGGCCGCGAGGACGTAGTAGAGGAACCCTACCAGGAAGAACGCCCACAGCGGCACGAGGAACCAGGGCTTGACCAGGCCGGCGAACCAGCCCAGACCCGATCCCCCGACCAAGGCGGTGCCGAAGATCGCGAACAGCACGGGCGTCGCCGTCGCGGCGACCAAAGCCCCTTTTCTCGACCGGCGCATGGTGGACCTTCCCGTGGCGACGTCGAATGTCTCCCGCATACTACACGTTCTTTTCCCTACGGCACGGCAATGGGGACGAAGGGTGTTGGGGGAGTTTTGTGTCGCTCGGGTGACGGATATGTGTAGCGCCGGCCGTGGCTAGGTCTGGTAAGGATGGATAACCGGCCGTGCTGAAGAAGGAGACTCCGAACAGCAGGTTCGGTACCGTCTCGAGTCCCAGCAGGGCGCTCGTGACCAGCGTCACGTGTGCCCTGCGGCTGCTCACGGCTGGGGTTCCGGAGTTCACTCTGGTGGCAGTGTACAGCCAAACGCCAACTTCCTAGAACCCCCTCAAGCCAAAGTTCCGAGAACGCGCCTTCCACGCACTCGGGTGAATAGCCGATCTGGGACAATGCGATCCGCGACCGACGGAAGGGGCTGGATGGAGCACAGCGGCCGACTCAAGCGGTTCGAGGACCCGAACGACGACTTCCCGTTCTACGACGGTCGGCCGGCCGCGATCGCCGGGCGGGGGTGGGCGCTGCTGGTGGGGGCGGTGGTCGCCGCGTTCCTCGTGCTGTATCTGGCGCCGTTCCCGACCTTGGTCAACCAGGTCCTCACCGTCGCCCTGCCGCTCGCGGCCCTCGCGTACGTGGCGCCGGGGAACCTGGGGGCCCTGTTCCGGAGGGTGCGGGGTAGGGACCTCGCCCTGATGGTGGGGTTCGCGCTGCTGAACTTCGCCGTCTCCTTGACGGTGGCGTCGGTCGTCAGCCTCGTGTTCGGCGCGAACGCCAACGCCGTGACGGCCCAGCTCACCCAGCAGACGGGGTCGGGGTTGGCGCTGTTCTTCCTCGGGACGGGGGTGCAGCTCCTCGGGGAGGAGCTCTTCACGGTCCTGCCGTTCCTGGCGGTGGCTTACATCTTCTACTCGCGGGCGGGGTTCTCCCGGGGCAGGTCGGTGTTGATCGCGTGGCTGCTCTCTGCGCTGCTCTTCGGGCTGCTGCACCTGCCCGCCTACGACTGGAACCTCGTGCAGTGCGTGTTCGTCATCGGGTCGGCCCGTCTCGTGCTCACGCTGGCCTACATCAAGACGAAGAACCTGTGGGTGAGCTACGGCGCCCACCTGATCAACGACTTTTCCGTCTTCGTGTCGATAGTACTGTTCTCGTGACGCCGCGGGGCCCTAGCGGACCCTCGCGTCGGCCGGGCGGGACGCGGCGAACAGCCCCCTGCGGATCCCCACGAGGCTCAGGACGACGGCGCCAAAGAGGCACGCCCCCGGCAAGAACCCCACGACCAGGGTCGTCAGCGCGACGCCCCCCGACTCCAGAGATCCTGGCCGGACGAGACTCGAGAAGTCCCACAGCGCGTGCAGCGCCATGCACGCAAGTATCGTCCCCGTCGCCCGGCGGACGATGTAGAGCACGACGCCCATGAAGAACGCGTAGACCACCTGCACCAGCGTGTCGGCGAGGCCCTGCCCGAGGAAGAGGTTGGCCCCGTGCAGCAGGCCGAACGCCAGCGATGAGTACAGGCACACCAGCGCCTCGCCGTGCCTAGCCCTGAGGCCCACGACCATCAGGCCCCGGAAGACGATCTCCTCGTTGAAGCCGACCAGAAGCGTGCCAAGCGCCAGGTACGCCACCAGCGCCAAGGGCTTCGAGCCCCACGCGGTCAGCGCCAGGTTGCCCAGGGCGCCGGCCAGAAAGAGCGCCGGCACCGCGAGCAGCCAGCGAGGTGCCGAGAGCCCCTCGCCCAGCACGGCCGGCCACCACCCGAGCCACGACGTCAGGGCCAAGAGCAGTGCCGCCAGCACGGCCATCGGGACGACGAGCGCGCCCCCGATCTCGGCGTAGTTCACCCCGATTATCCTGAATAACAAGAGGAACATCGCCGCGTAGCCCGCCGCGATGGCCCAGGCCTTCGCCGGGCTTGGGCTCTTCTGCATCGGCACCTCCCCCTCTACGGACGCTTCGTCATGGTGAACCTTCCGCCCGCCGGGGCGGGTGGGTCAGGTCGGAGACCCCCGCCGACCCCCGCCCCGCGCCCATCTCCTCGCGGGTCCTGCGGATGATCCTCTTCATCAGCCAGACGGTCAGGGCGGCGGTCGCGGCGAAGGCGACCCACCCCAGCGCCTTGCCCCACGCGGGGTCCGGCGGGATGCCCAGGGTCGTGTCCCAGCAGGCGTGCAGCAGGCTCGCCAGCACGAAGGCCAGGATCACGCGCCCGTTGATGACGAACCTCCCGGCCTTCGCGCTCTCGTGGAAGAGCGCGAAGCACACGGGCATCGTCCAGGTGGCGTGCCCCACCGGGGCGAACAGGGACCGGGTAACGACGTTCGCGTCGAGCGCGACGACGTTGACCGGGCCCTCGAAGAGGTCGGCCACCCTGCCGGTGTCGCCTCCGCTGAAGTTGCCGA
>CADCUW010000294.1 GCA_902805985.1 uncultured Rubrobacteraceae bacterium | reverse complement strand
GGTGCAGACGCATCCCGCATCCTATTGACCCGAGTGCGCGGAAGGGGTGTTCTCCGAACTTCGCCTTGAGGGGGTTCTGCGAAGTTGCGTCTGTGGAGCGCGGTGGCGTACGGTTGGCGCCTATGGCCAACGACCACTACGCCCAGATAGGAGACGTCTGGAAGCACCTCCCTCTGGCGGAGGTCCTGCGGATCGAGCGTCCCGGTCGCTACTGGGAGTCGCACGCGGGTTCCTCGACCTACCCGTTAACCCGCTCCCCGCAGCGGGACTACGGGGCCTTCGCCTTCCTGGAGCGGGCCGGCCGCTCGCCTGGACTGGAGGGGTCGTCCTACGGGAGGCTGTTGGCCCACCACGCCGGCGACGAGGAGCCTGCCTACCCGGGCTCTCCCCGGATCGCCATGGAGCTGCGCGGGGACGCGGCGGGGCGCTTCGTGTTCTGCGACCTTGACGGCGGGAGCCTGTCGAACATCGCGGAGGACGCGCGCCTTAGGGATGCCCGCGGGCCGCGTGCGGCTGGTGCGGGGGGACGGCGTCCGACCTTGGGCGGCGAGATCCAATAGCTTGCCGGGGAGGAGGCCGCGAGGACGTTCGCGCACGTGGACCCCTACCGGCCCCTGGAGCGGGGCCCCGACGGCGGGACCCCGCTGGACCTGTTCTCGCGGGCGGCGGGGCGGGGGGCCGGGTGTATGCTGTGGTACGGCTTCGACTCCCGGCGCGACCGGACGGGTTGCTGGAAGCCTTGCGCGGGGGGCTCGCCGGGAACGCCTGGCACGGGGAGGTGTCCTTGCGCGCCGAGGACCTCTCGGAGGTGGGCTTCGACCCGGGGGGGCTTGGATGCGGCGTCGTTCTGTGCAACGTGGGCCGGGAGGCCATCGACGCGTGCGGGCGCCTGGGCGAGGCGCTCACCCACGCCGACGTTAGGTTGCCGAACGGCCGCGACGGCACGCTCGAATTGGAGGACGGCACCTTCTAGGGGTCAAGAACGTTATTCACCGTATGTCCTAGAAGGGGCATTCCCCAAACTTCGGGCTGTAGGGGGTTCTCGGAGGTCCGGCCCTCTCGTGAGCCTCGCGGGGCCTCAGTCCCGGTCGGGGGCCGCGGGGGTGGTTGGCGAGCTTCTTGAGTAGGAGCGCCCCACTCCCGCCCCCGGTCCCTCGCCGGGTGGGGTCAGTTCCTTCCAGCCCTGCTCGACCGAGGTGCGACACCTGTCGGGCCGGTCTCCCGCGGTGGTGAACAGCGCGGTCAGCAGGAGGGTGCCGTGGTCGAGCGCCCGGCGCGGCAGGCATCCGGCGGCGACCAGGGAGACCAGCCCGTGGCCGATGACCCAGCCCTGGGTCGCCAGTTCCCGCGGGTCGATGCCGGCGCGGAAGCGGCCGGCCTGCCTGCCCCGTTCGGCGGCCCGGACGAGATACTCCAGGGTGTCGTCCGCGGCCCGGGCGTCTTCGAGGTCGAAGTCCTCGTCGAACATGACCCGGTACAGGTCGGGGTGGTCCAGGGCGTTCCGAACGTAGGCGGCCCCCAGGGCGGTCAGGTCCCGCACCGGGTCCGTGGACACCGCCACCGTCTCGAGAATGGTCTCCAGGCGGGTGAAGCCTTCCTGCCGCAGGGCCTTCCACACGCCGTCCATGCCGCCGAAGTGGGTGTAGACGGCCATCGTCGACACGCCGGTCCCGGCCACCAGCGAGCGCAGGGTGACGGGCTCGCGGGTGCGGAGCATGCGCGCGGCCCGCTCGATGAGCAGGGTGCGGACCGCCGGATCCTTCGTCCTCGCCATAGGCTAGATTATATAGCATAGCAATGCTATAGTATGGAGGTTCAGAGCCCACGGGTCCCCACGACGACAAGGAGCGAGCGATGGCCATCACCCTGGTGAACCCCGAAGGACTGCCGGAGGTCGACGCCTACCACCACGTGTCGGTCGCCACCGGGTCGAAGACGGTGTTCGTCGCGGGCCAGGTGGCCTGGGACGCCGACGGGAACACGGTCGGCGAGGGCGACCTCGCCGCCCAGGTCGAGCGGTGCCTCCTCAACGTCGCCGCGGCCCTGGCTGCGGCCGGCGCCACCTTCGGGGACCTGGCGAAACTGACCATCTACGTCGTCGACTGGGCCCCCGAGAAGATGCCCGTGCTCATGGAAGGGATTTCCCGGGCCTACGCCGAGCTGGGCGTCGCCCCGTCCCCGCCCGCCACGCTGATAGGCGTGGCGGCACTGGACGTTCCCGACCACCTGGTCGAGGTCGAGGCCACCGCAGTCCTCGACTGAGCGCGCGGCGGCGCGGCGGTTGGACGGCGCCGACGCCGGCGTCCGCGCATCCTGGGGTAGATCGCGGGCGGGAAGGGAGTTGAGGAAGGTGGGCATACGCGGTCAGGTGGGCAACCTGACGATGGCCCTGGCCGGGATACACGTCGTGGTCGGGGTGATCCTGTTCGGTCCTTTCCTGGCGGACATCGTCAGGGCGGGGCCGGGGGCCGGCCAGGCCGGCTGGTCTTTCGAGATGCTGGCGGCCTTCCGGTTCCTCGTGTGGGCCTGGCCTTTGTACCTGCTAGGCTACCTGGCGCGATGGGCGCAGGCGAAGGCCGGTCGGCTTCCCGCCGCACTCGGCTGGGGTCTCATCTCGGTCGCGGCTGTCAGCGTCTTGTTCGGGCCCGTCTCCGGCGTGTGGCTGGTCTTCCCGCTGGGGGTGCTGGCGCTGGCCGCCCGAGGTCCCGAGCCGGACGGCCGCTCCTAATATGCCGCTGTCGCCCCGGTCGGGCGCAAAACGCACAATGACCCCGTTCGCCCCGGCGTTCTCCGGCCACTTCGCGAGTCAGAAGATCGCGATACTGGCGGACCTAGGCCGGAGCATCACCGACGAACTGACGCGCTCGTTGGCGCAAGGCCCCGACGTCCCGAGGCGGGGTCGCATGATGGCGCACCTGACCTTCCGCGGCGCAACGACGCCCGGCGGCCCAATCCGACACGACGCGAGCGCTCCGGCGAACGCATAAGGCTTCCGCCGGTCCTTACTCCGAGCGGGCCTTGCGCGCTTTTTTGGCTAGGCCCCCCCCTCTCGGCCAGCTTAGGTCCCGCTATGCGTACCAGCCATTACGGCGAGGTTTCCGATGGAGGACCGGGGATCCGCTACCCGCCCCTCGTAGTTGGGGAACCGCCTGAAGACCTCCCACCCCCTTGACCCTCGGCCCAGGGCGTTCGTCGCGGCCACAGCCCGACGGCGCACACCGCGAGCAGGCCGGCCAACCCGACAACGACGCGCCCAGGCTTCCATCGTGCCATCCTGCGAACATCCCACCCTCGTCCACCCAACCTCCTAGGAGTCGGACTCGCCCAGTTCGCTGGCGAGCCAGCCAGGAACGCTCAAGCGGGGATATCCGGAGTTGACGAGCTTGGCGAGCTGGGCTTCCAACATCTCGAGTTCTTCGGTGCCGATCTGCTGGCCCCAGTGGGCGCGGACATCGTCGAAGAGCGACTGTCCTACGGTCAGCAGCTCGTCGCCGCGCTCGGTGATGCGCAGACGCTTGCGGCGCGCATCGTCCGGGTCGCCCTCACGTTGTACGTAGTCGTGAGCTTCGAGGAAGGCGATGGTCTTGGCTGCTGCTTGCTTGGAGACCCCCAGGCGCCGGCCCAGGTCCGAGGCGGTGTCGGCCCCGGCACCGATGGCTCGCAGGGCGAACTCATGCACCGGGCGGACCCCGCCATGACCGCGTTCAGCGAGCTCCCGCTGCACGGTGTCGACCATCGAGCGGAAGCCGCCGAGCAGCAGCAGCGCCAGTTCGGCACCAGAAGACTCAGGCATGGGCCTCGATGCAGGACAACCGCGTCGCCCATATAGACAACTTGGTTAACCATATGCTACAATAGACAACGTCGTTGTTCATTAACCTGGAGGTTACCATGATCGTCGCCCCCGAGGGAGCCACCGTCCCCGAAGTCACCCACCACCGCCTGAGCGTCAACGGCACGGAGCTGCACTACGTCTCGGCCGGGACGGCGGGGTCTGCCGTGTTGCTCGTCCACGGTTTCCCCGAGACCTGGTGGACCTTCCACAAGCTCATCCCCCGGCTCGCCGAGAGCCACCGCGTATTCGCCGTGGACCTGCGCGGCTTCGGGGACTCCAGCCACGGGGGAGGGCCCCAGGACAACGCCACGCTGGCCGAAGACCTGCACCAGCTGATCGAGCGCCTCGACGTCGGGGGCGTCCACCTCACGGGCCAGGACGTCAGCGGGCCGGCGACCTTCCGCCTCGCGTCCACGCACCCGGACCAGGTCCGCAGCTACGCCGCGATCGAGACCACCCTGCCCGGATACGGCATGGAGGCGCTCGCCGACGTCGCCCGCGGCGGCCTCTGGCACGTCGGCGTCATGGCCGCGCCCGGCATCCCCGAGCTCCTGATCGGCGGGCGCGAGCGCGACTTCCTCGCCCGCTACGCCTTTCCGGCCCTCAGCGCCGATCCGGGCGCGGTAACCGATGACGACATCGGGGAGTTCACCCGCGCCTACGCCCAGCCGGCCGGCTTCGACGGCGCCGGCGGCGTGTACCGGTCGATGCTCCGGGAGGGCGAAGACATCCAGACGCTGGCGGAGGAGCCGCTGGCCATGCCGGTGCTGGCCGTCGGCGCCCTAACAGGCGACTTCACCGCGACGACGATGCGCCAGGTTGCGACCGGCGTGCGGGCGGTCCACCTTGAGGGCGTCGGTCACTACGTGGCGCTGGAGGCTCCCGACCAGCTCGCCGAGGTCTTGCTCGGGTTCTACCGCGACATCGACCCCGAGGCCTGACCTCCCCGATACCGCGTGGCGCTCGTGCTGCCGGCCTCCTCGTCGCCCGGTGCTCCCTGGCCGCGCTCTCGTAGGGCGATTGCCCCGGCGAGCTGCATGCGCTGGCCGCTCGTGACCACCGTTCCCGGAGCTTCGGGCTAAGAATATTGCAAGAAGCTCGGAACACGAAAAAGGAGGCCGGACACGAAGCGTCCGGCCCCCGAGGGGGATGGCTCGTTGGCGTCGTCCTTCGAGGCTAGCCCGCGAACCTCTCGCAGCCGACGTAGCGGTCGATCTGCTCCGAGCCGTTCCTCATCACCGTGTCGATGCCCGAGCCGCCGAAGACCCTGCGCTCCTCGGCCCGGTCGTCGCCTGCGCCGCCACGCAGCGTGTCGTCGCCCGGGCCGCCGTAGAGGCCATCGTTGCCACCGTCGCCGTAGTGGGTGTCGTTACCGCCCATGCCGTGGAGGGCGCCGTCGCCGCCCATGCCCCTGATGGTGTCCGCCTTGGCGGTGCCCTTCAGGTAGTCGCCCGCGCCCGTGCCCGAGCGGCGGCCGAGGTCGTCCCCGGTGAACACCACCGCTCCGTGTCCGACCCGGCGTGGCCCCCGAACTAGGGCCAGCACGCCGACGCTCCAGCCGATCGGCCGTAGTCGGGTTCTCTACCCCGGGCGCGCCGACCGGACGTCATCCGCCGAACGGAAACCGGGGATCGTCCGAGCCGAGAACTTCGACGGTGAACCCACCGGGGGCGTCCAAATAAAAGCTCCATGCGCCGTGGAGTCTGGCGGGGGGCTTCACCTCGAACCCGTCGTCCTTCAGTCGCTGGTTGATCTCTTCTACCCGCTCTTCGCTCTCTTGCACGAAGCCGACGTGGAAGGTGCCGGGGTAGCTGACCTCCTTTTTCTCCATCAAAGACA
>CADCUW010000293.1 GCA_902805985.1 uncultured Rubrobacteraceae bacterium | reverse complement strand
GAGGGGCCCACGATCGAGATCCACTCCTCCCTCTCGACCTTCAGGCTCACCCCGGCCAGGGCCTCGACCCGGCCCTCGCCCTCGCCGTAGATCTTGGTGAGGTTATCCGTCTCTATCACATTCATCGCGCTCTCCTTCCGAGTGCTTTGCCGTCCTGAGGATCGTCCTCACGAAGATCTTGGACCCAGGCGACGGTCGCGCCATCGGTCCGGGGACGCAAAACGCGTAGTCTTCTGGGAGGATGACCCGCGATACGAAAGCGGATCGTATTTCCTCGCGTAGCGGCCGTCGCCCGTACTGTCGACCCCGCCATCCCTCTCGTCGTTTCTGTGACCGGCCTCGATGAAGCGATATACGACGCGGCGTCCATGACGAACTCTCCCCTCTCTTACTTAACGGGCGGAGGATTGACGGCGGAGGAGCGCCTCCTGACCCGCATGGCCTTCGACGCCGTCAGCGCCGCCCTCCTGTCGGCGCAGGGGACAGATGCGGGCCCGAACGAGGTGCTAACGGCCGCCCGCCGCGCGACCGTCGCGCTCGCCCGCGCGGCGACCACGCGTCCCGGCCGGGGCGGGCCGGGCGACCAGGCGTAGCCGGAGGCACCGGCGGCGATCATCCGCTCTCCCGGTAGGGTTAATCCCTCGATCCGTCATCGTTCGCCCTCGGAGGTGTGCCGCTACCGGTTCCTGGTCCGGAGCGGAAGACGTTCTCGAGCGACGCTCCGAACCTCGCGCGGGACACGTCCACACCGTGGAACTCCTCTATCCTAAGCTTCAGCCACCTCTCGAAGGCCTCATCCGAGTCCGCCAGCATCGACAGGGCTTGGGCGGTGTCTTCCGCCTCGAGGAGGACGGTGGCCGTCGCGCCGCCCCGGGTCCGCTGCAACCAGACTCACACCGCGTAGACGCCTAGGCGCCATTTTGCACGTCCGGCGTCCCCGCAGCGCGAGTCCTCCCTCTCCTGCAGGACCCGCCGCCAATCCTCTTCTTTACCGGCAGCCAGGGGCATCGTGAGAGAGATCCGCGTCAAGGTGCGTCAACCATCGGTCTCACACGGCCTCCGGGGGCTTCGTCTTGTGTTGCGTCGATCCCCGCGTCTGCGGCGACCGCGACGATATGAACCGAACGGCATTCGCCACGTGTGGCAGGAGCGTGCCGAGGACCGTGTTGGGTCCGTCTCTCCTCCCGGCCCGCGGCTCCCGGTGCTCGGGGACCAGCCTTACGGAGGCGGGATTCGAGCCCCCATCAGCCATGACCGCAGAGAAGTCCGGCGCGGCCGAACCGATGCCCCGCACGTTCCGGGTGCTCGACAACCGCGCAACCATCCTCGCGGGCCACGAAGACAACGGGGCCGCTACGAACTGCTCGGCAACGAGCCGCTCGGCCCGCCGGGAACCAGATCTTGGGGCTGGCTCGGCCGGCCCGGAAAAGCAACTCTCGCAAATCGGTTTGCCCTCACCGGCCCGTCACGGCTAGCGTCTGGTGCCGTGGGCCGCGTCCGACGAAGCCGGCCGAGGCGCCGATGGGCCCCACTCAAGCTCCTTCTTCAAGTTTGCAAGCGCGGGTGCTTCATCTTCTCCGAATCGCGCAGGGGCGGGGCGCCGAACAGGCGGCGGTACTCGCGGCTAAACTGCGACGCGCTTTCGTAGCCGACGGCGAAACCCGCGGTAGCCGCGTCCAGCGAGGAGCCTAGCATGAGGCGCCGGGCTTCTTGCAGCCTGAGGCGCTTCTGGTACTGCAAGGGACTCAGGGAGGTCACGGCCTTGAAGTGCTGGTGCAGCGCGGAGCTGCTCATCCTGGCCTCGACCGCCACGTCCTCGACGCGGAACGGCTCGCGGTAGTGGTCCTTGATCCAGGAAATTGCCCGGCCCACCTGCCCCACCTTGCCATCGGAGAGCGCGATCTGCCCGAGTGTGCGGCCCTGTTCGCCGGTCAGCAGACGGTAGAGGATCTCCCGCTCGGCCAGGGGCGCCAAAATACCCGCGTCGCGGGGCGTGTCGAGCAGCCGCAAGAGCCGGACGACGGCGTCGAGCAACTCCAGGGAATTGGCGCCCGGCGCCAGGCCCGAACCCGGAGACCGGCCGTTCGCCGCCTCCATCTTCGCCTCCAACATCAACCCACCGAGCATCGCCGGGTCGAGGTCCAGCTGCAGGCCCAGGTACGGCACCTCCAGGCTGGCCTCCACGATCTGGCCGACCACCGGCAGGTCGACCGAGACGACCAGGTTCCTGTTCCGGTCGCAGGTGTAGACTTCCCCACCCACGAAGACCTCCTTCTTGCCCTGGGCGAAGATGCAGAACTCCGGCGCGTAGAGCCTGTGGAGAGGTTCGGTCGGACGGGAGATGCGGATCAGGGAGAGGCGCGGGATCCGCGTCCGGTGGACGCCGTCTGCGGTGGCGTGCCGGCCGATGAGATAGGCCAGCTCGTCTTGTCGGTCCACTGTCTCTCCTCGGCGGGAACAACTCGACCGCTATTCTAACGCTGCGTCCGGAAGGGCGTGCGCGCCCCCTGCGGTACTGCTGGAGGATCGTGCAACGATCGTGTACTTTTAGGCCATCTCGCGCCGCCGCCGTGGACTATCGTACACCCAGTACGGACCTGTTGTGCCAGACTTGGAAAGGAGCCACGATGCCGACTACCGAAGGCGAGGCGGTGCGTATCGAGCTGCGGCGGACGTACCCGGTGCCGGCCGATGAGATGTGGGGCCGGATCTCCGATTTCTACGACCTCTACTGGTTGCCGGCCGTGGCGCAGCCGCGGCGGCTGGACGGGCGGCGGGTCCGGGTCGCGGCGCTACCCGGACCCGCCGGCGAGGTCGTTGAGGAGCTGATCGAGCAAGGAGGCCGATCCCGCCGTCACAAGGTCGCGGACGCCGGCCCGATGCCGGTCGGCGATTTTGAGGGGCGCATCGGAGTCGAGAACGTTGATGAAACGTCTTCGGAGGTCGTGTGGTGTGCCACGTTCGAGCCGGTCGGCGTCTCTGCCTCCGAGGCGGAACAAGCTGTCGCCGGGGTCTTCGCCGGCGGCTTCGACCGCCTCGCCGAGGTCTAGGATGCGCGTGGAAGACATCGGACGGAAGGTCGTCTTAGTCACGGGATCTTCCAGCGGCATCGGTGAGGCCGTCGCAACCGAGCTCGGCGAGGCCGGCGCCACGGTCGTGCTCGGGGCACGGCGGCTGGAGCGGCTTGAGACCACGGTCAAAGAGATCGAGGCCGCCGGCGGCACCGCCAGGGCTCGAATGCTCGACGTTACGGACCGCGAGGGCTTCGCAGCGTTCGTCGCCGCGGCCAGAGACGAGTTCGGCCGCGTGGACGTCCTGGTCAACAACGCCGGTATCATGCCGCTCTCGCCGCTGCGGGCGCTCAAGGTCGAGGAGTGGGACCGTATGATCGACGTCAACGTCCGCGGCGTCCTAAACGGCATCGCCGCCGTGCTCCCGATCATGGAGGAGCAGGGCCATGGGCACGTCATCAACATAGCCTCGATCGGCGCCCACAGGGTCTCGCCGACCGCCGCCGTCTACTGCGCTACCAAGTACGCCGTGTGGGCGATCTCCGATGGGTTGCAGCAGGAAACAGACACGCTGCGGGTCACGGTGGTCTCGCCGGGCGTAGTGACGAGCGAGCTCGCCGAGACCATCACCGACGAGGAGACCCGCGGCGCGATGGCCGAGTACCGCCGGGTCGCCATAGGTCCCGACGCGATCGCTCGGGCGGTGATCTACGCCATCGGGCAGCCCGAAGATGTGGACGTGCGCGAGATCATCGTCGGCCCGACGGGTAGCTCGAACTAGGCCGCCGCGAGACAGGGCTCCTTTAACCTATCGAGTCAGCAAACCTCGCTACAAACCCCGCCCACAGAGGGAGTTAGCCTGGCAGAATCTAGCCCGACATCATGCGCCCATTCGCAGCTTTGTCCGGCACCACAGCATCTTGTGGGCGGCACACGACGACGTGCGGGCAGATGATGAGCTTGGAGGCGCCCCGGCTCAGGCCCATGTAGGTTCCTGGAGACGGGCTTCAGGGAATGGACCTCGCCCGAAGGTGGGTGAATAAGGGTAAGGACCGGGAACGGTCACTGCTCCTCTCGTACCTGTCGAGCGAAGTCGGCCATGCCGGTGGCGTGGAAGGTGGGCGTCACGACCTCTTCAGGTCTCGGCGTGGCCTCGAAGCCGCCCTTGCCGTGGCGCCTCTCTATCCACATCGTGGCGAAGCCCAAGGCGCTCGCCGGGGCGATGTCGTGGTACTGACTCTGGGCCGTGTGGAGGATGTCTCTCTTCCGTACGCCCGCCGGGGCGAGCTTGTCGAGAACGTACTCGAACACCCTGGGGCTCGGCTTGTTCACCCCCACCTCATCGCAGGTGACCCTCTCCTGGAACGGATCCCCCATGTTCGCGCTCATGTGCTCCAGCGTCCACGAATCAGCGTTCGTCACGGCCACGAGCCGGTACCGCTTCCCGAGCTCCTCGAGCGCCCCCACCGTATCGGGGAACGGGGGCCACGAGCGGATGGAGTCCCTGAAGCTCTCCGCGTCTTCGTCGCGGAACCCGACGCCCCAACCGGATGCCATATCGCGGTAGATGAGAGGAAGCATCCCGGTAAAAGGCTTCTCCGGGGTCTCCCTCTGGTACCTGTCCCCGACCGCCGCGAAGGCGGTGAGGATCTCCTCATCGGTCTTCGACACCCCGTGCCGGCTCAGCGTGGGCCGGAACCAGTCCAGGATCCCGGTCTCGAAATCTATCAGCGTGCCTACGACGTCGAACGTCAGCGTGTCGAAGTCGCGGAGCCTTATCTCATCACCTCGGGGATCGTCGCGCGGTGGTCATGACGGCACGGGCATCCTAACACGTCAAAACTTTGCCACCCGCGACAAGTCTTCCGCAGGATCACAGGAACCTCCAGGCGCTAATGCCATCCACGCTCCCCTCTCCACAACCATGCCAAATGTAGGAAATGTATGTTTCGATTATCCGGAGAACCTAATCGTCTCGAGGACGGGTAGTCGACGCAGCAGCCTATAAAGAGCGGTGGAACGCGGCCAATCCGTTCATCTTCTTCGGCAAGGGTGGCGAGGTCGCCACCAACCGTTTCGAGGGGCAGGAAAACCTCGGTCCTCGTCCTGCACCTCCTGCAAGCATCCTCGTCTCATGATCCAGAGCGTGCTCGCCGAGCCTGCGTGGTCCCAGAGGATGAACCCCGAGGACCTCTCCTCGCTCACGCCCCTGCTCTTCGCGCACGTCAACCCCTATGGCGCCCTCAAGCTCGACATGAACGCGCTCATCCCCATCGAGGCGGGCGTCGTCTGAATAGGTTCGCCTGAGCAGGTAGGTCTAATCGAAGTCGCGAAATGGTGCGAGATCCGGCCTCAGAACCTTGTGTTTTTGTCTACTCAGCCACGAATGACCATGCGGTGGATCGTGTCATCGCGGCTGCGGATGGCGAAGGTCCCGTCACCGTTGTAGCCGTCCCCCCTGACGCGGATGGTCAAGAGGACGCCGTCGCCGTCCGGGCGCGCGCCGGTAACCTCGATGCGGTTGTGGGTGCCGATGTTCTCCCTAGCGTTCCAGGCGGCGATCTCGGCCTTGCCCTCGAACCGGCGCCCGAAGTCGTCCACCACCGCGTCCTCGGCGAACGCGGCGAGGAACGCTTCGTTGTCCTCCGCGTTGGTTGCCTCGATCATGCGGC
>CADCUW010000292.1 GCA_902805985.1 uncultured Rubrobacteraceae bacterium | reverse complement strand
ATGGTTTCGGGGATCGGTGCTGCCATGCGGGCGAGGACAACGGTGTATTCCTGGAAGGCGCCCTCCGCCGGGTTGTTGCGGCTCTTGTCCGTTCCCACGGCGTGACCCAGGACGCGGTCGCCCACCTCGAAACGGGAGACGGCTTCCCCGACCTCGACGACCTCTCCCGTGAGATCGGTACCGATGACGGACGGGTATCCGATCCAGGGATAGATGAGGTCGCCGACGACCTGCAGCATCCAATCGAGGGGGTTGACGGCCACCGCGCGGTTCTTGACGACGATCTCGCCCTCTCGTGGGCGCGTGTAGGGCGCGGGCTCGACCTCGAGCTCGGCCCGCTTCGCTCCGAGCCAGGCGGCGGTGTTGGTTGGCATTCGGGCCCATCCTTTCTTCCCGGGGCGGGTCCTCTAAGTTCTCCTGTGTACGGTACTCCGGTTAACCAAACGGGTAAAACTTCGCCCGTCCTAGGGGTCCGCGCTCGCTCCCAGCAGCCCTAAGAGCCGGGCCAGCTCGGCGCGGTCGCGGGGGTTGAGGCGGCCGAGGAGGGCGCGCTCGGCCTCGCCCGTCAGCCCGAGGGCCTCGTCGTGGCGGCGGCGGCCGTCCTCGGTGATCTCGGCGATCACGCCCCGGCGGTCCTCGGGGTCGGGGATCCGCCTGGCGAGGCCGTCGGCCTCCAGGCGGTCGACGAGCTTGGTGATGTTGGACCTGGCGGTGCCCGTGCGCTCGGCGAGCTGCTTGTGCGAGAGGCGCCCGCCGGCCCTGACTAGCAGGATCAGGCCCCACATCTGCGGCGGCGAGAGCCCCACGCCCTCCAGGACCCCCGACAGCGTCGCCTCCGTGAGCTTGCCCGACCGCAAGAGCGTGGCCATCAGGTTCAGGAGGTCATCCCCCGAAAACGGCGACGCCGTGTGCTTTTCGTTCACATGATAAAAGTACACCAGTTAACCAAATTCGTCAAGCGCGTTCTGGGGTCATGGGACCATTGATGCTGTTGGCGAATTCCAAACGAGGCTTCCGGGCACCGTCTTCGAGCCGTTCTTGAGCCCGGATCGACCAGGATTTGTCCTTCTTCGGACGTCCTCGACGAATTCGCCAGCAGCATCACCATTGAGACCTTGCTGTAATGTGTGGGCCCAATGGGACGATCAAAGCTGGCGGTAAACGGGGGCCGGGGTTATAGGCCGGAGCGCTCGGTTGGGACGGGGGATCGCTCAGCCCGTGGCGCCCGTCTGCTCTGGGGGGCGTAGAGGCCTCCCGGAATCAGCAGTGGGTTGATCGTCCAGATTGTCTCGTAGGGCTCCCCGGTGAGCGACTCGTAGCGGCTGGTGACCGCGATACCCTCCTGCAGCCCCATCTCGCGCAGCAAGGGCACGAGGTTCTGGTGGTGGTCCCAGACGGTGGCGGCCTCCGCCCCGGGCGCGAGGTAGCTCAGCCCGTCCCTGAAGTGGGGCAGCTCGCTCAGGGGGACGACCTCAGAGTCGCGCCGGTGGCTCACGGAACTTCGCCTGTAGGGGGTTCTCGGAAGTTCGTCCTCCGAATGGTGGCTCCTCCAACGCAGATGCACCGAACGGCACAATTTGCTACGCTGCCCCACAGAAAAACTGCTACCTGTGGTGGGTAGAGGCTAGGAACCGTGGCCCGCGAGAAGAAGCGTTGGCACCTAAGGGGCACGGGGAGCCAGTGGTGCGACCGGCTACCGCTACGAGAGAGGCATGGCGATGCCTCCCGATCGGTGGTGGCCGGTTTTCGCGTTGTTGTGCAGGCTCCCCAAAGGAGGAGAGCGATGAGGAGAGCGGTACTGCTAATGGCGACGATAGCGCTGGCCGTCGTGCTGGCGGGCGGGGCGGCGCAGGCCATCATAAACGGCGAGCCCGACCGCAACCGCCACCCCTACGTCGGCATGGTCTACAACGACGAGAGCCTGTGCTCGGGAACACTCATCTCGCCCACCGTTTTCCTGACGGCCGCCCACTGCACCGAGTTCTTCGAGCAGGAGGGCTCGCAGGTGTGGGTCACCTTCGAGTCGCGGGCCGACTTCGAGCCCGATGACGCCTTCACGGGAACGCCGTACACCCACCCGGCGTACGATCCGCAGGCCGGAGCTTACGCTCCCGACGTGGGGGTGGTGGTACTAGACGAACCGGTGTCGATGGACGCATACGGCCGGTTGCCCCGTGCCGGTATCGTCGAAGGGTTCGAGGCGGGCCAGACGCTCACCTTGGTCGGCTACGGCGTACGCGACTTCGAGGTAGGCGGCGGCCCCCCGCGGCCCACCGACGTCGCCATCCGCTACAAGGCCAACGTGAAATTCACCGGCACTCGTGGGCTCGGCAACGCAGCCGGCAAGGACGTTTACCTCAAGTACAAGGGCGCGAGCGCCGGGCAGGGCGGGGAAGGCGGTTGCTTCGGCGACTCTGGCGGGGCCCACTTCCTCCCCGGCACGAGAACGGTGGTGGCCGTGGAGTCTTTCGGCCCGAGTCCCTTGTGCGCGGGGGCCGGTTACGCCCAACGGGTCGACCTACCCGTGGTGTTGCGCTGGGTAAGGTCGTTCCTGTAGGTGCCAGGCAACGTTGCATGAAAAGGGCCGGGACGTTGTGCCCCGGCCCTTCCTCTAGTCCCTATACACCCGAGTGCGTGGAAGGCTAATTCCCGGAAGTTCGCCCTAACGGGGTACTCGGAAGTTCGGCGAGCAAGCAGAGGGGGCGGGACCTTCTGGCCCCGCGCTCTGTTCCGCTATCGACGGCCGCTACGGCGTCGGGGTGTTGGGCAGTCTGGCGCACAGGGCGCCGAGGCTCTCGTAGGGACCGTATGGCGTAGGGGCAGAGACGATGAACGCCCCGTCCACCGTCCGGCAGATCTCTCGAGGCGCGACCGCCTCGTCGAAGGCCGAAGGGAACGGCACGTCGCCGTTGAGGAGGTTCAGGTAGGAGGCGTGGCGCGCCTCCACCGTGGCGATCGTCGCCCCCGCCGTCAGCAGCGCGGCCGCCTCTATGTGGGCTATCGCCCCATCGTAGGCCGAGACCCCCGTGTTCTCCAGGAGCTGCGCCACGGAGACGAACCTCTCCACGCTGGTGAAGGCGGTCGTCCGGAAGTTGTAGGTCGCTTCGGGCACCGGCTCGCCGCCGAGGCTCTCGATCACGCTGATGAGGGTATCGACGTGGGTGTCCTCGTGCTCGCGGATGCGCTCGAAATTCTCGTACACGGTCTTGCGCAGGCGGTTGCCCGACCCGCGGAAGATGTTGCTCGAGCGGAAGTCCTGCTCGTCGAACCTCCTCAGGCCGTCGCGGTAGAAAGCGTACTCCAGGTGCTCGAGCGTGAGCGCGTAGTTGAGGACGTCCACGTCCGAGGGCGGGTCGCCGGTTTCGTGGGCCTGCGCCATCCTCGGGAGCGCCGCCGCCAAGGCGCCGCCACCGAGCAGCGCGGCCGATCCTGCGAGGAACCTTTTGCGCGAGAGCGGCCCTCCTTGCCTGTTCATTGCGCCCGCTTGGCTTCCTTCGGTCATCGTCTTTCCCCTTCCGTCGACGTCCCCCGGCAGCCGGTCGCGCCACTGGCCACGCCCGCCCCAGGCGCCCGCGTTTTTCGTAGGGCGGGGTTCGAAGCCTCTACCCGGCCGGGCCTTACACCCGGTCCATCTGCTACGTCGTCGAGCGTGGCCCGGATCAGTGCGGCGTCGAGGGAGCGGCCGAGCCCAGCAGCGAACCGGAAGTCCCGTCCACCGAGGTGCGCGGAAGGGGCGTCCCGCGAACTTCGAACTGAGGGGGTTCTAAGAAGTCCGCGCCGGCTCGTTCCCAGCGCACCGGGTTCCATCCCCGCACGATGGCCCGCGAAGGTGCCACACCCCCTTACGGGCGGCCCGCGGACCGTTACCGGATCGTTGCGGGACCGTCACCTCCCGGTTGCGCCGGCCGGGAACACTCCCCACGGGAAGGCAACGAGGCCCGGGCCCCCGGGGGGCCGAGCGCGGGCGGTCGAGAGGGAAGATGCCGGAAGGAGGGGAGGGCCCGGGCGACCGATCCGGCGAGCCGCCCACTTACGTAGCAGGCCTTGCAGGGGTACACCGGGCGGGGATCGAGGAAGCATAAGTCACCGAGATAGCGGGCACGTCGCCCGCGGGTCTTTGGGGGGTAAAGGGTTGCACAACGCGCGCGAAGACGAGTGGGAGCTTGGCGAGGACCTGAGGGAGGCCCTCGAGGCGATGCCGCTGTCGCCTGGGCCCGCCTGGGACGAGCACCTGGCGCGGCTCGGGCCGCTCGTCGAGGAGGCGCTCGGGGATCTCGGGCGCCTGGGGCGGCGCAGGGGCCTCTCCGACAGGGAGCTCGCCCGGAAGGAGGCGCTTGAGGGGCTCCTCGCCGCGGCCCGGGCGGACGGGCCGGACGGCTAGGGGCCGGAGGGAAGACCCTCCGAGCGGTAAGGATGTGCCACCCGGCATGCGACCGCGCCGCCCGCCCCCGTTACGCTCCGGGGGCAAGCTTCAAGAAGGGGGACGGTCCCAACGCGCGTCCTGGTTTCCTATGCAGAGGAGTACCGCTTCTACCGGGAGGCCATCGCCGCCGGCATCGGACTGCTGCGCCCGCACACCGAGGTGCGTACGACTGCGTCCCCAACCGACCTCGGCGCGGAGCTCGGGCGGTTCGACCCGCATCTGGTCGTCTGCGGCTCGCCCGGCTGGACGGATTCGGGCGACGTGCTGGCGTGGGTGGAGCTGCCCGCGGGGGTCGGCCGCCCCGCGAGGATCAGGGTCGGCGACAGCAAGCGGGAGGCCTTCGGCCTGACGCTGGAGGGGCTGCTGGAGGTCCTCGATGCAACCGAAGAACACGTCGGGGCAGAGGCGGGGGGTGCTGCAGAGCGGACCCTTCCGGGGCCTATTCACCCAACCTCGTAGAAGGGGGGTTCTGAGAAGTTCGCCAAAGATCACCCCGTTGCTGGATGCGGGCGTTGGCGCCCGCGCGCTAGGGTTCTCCTACCGCTACGGGCGGAGATGTCTTGGACGACGGGGAGGTTTTCGGATGGGTTGGTACATCGAGGCGCTCAAGAAGTACGCCGTGTTCGGCGGCAGGTCCAGGCGCAAAGAATATTGGTACTTCGTGCTCTTCAGCTTGATCGTGAGCTTGGTGCTGTCGGCCGTGGACGCCCTGCTCGGCACCTTCGGCTCCTCGAACGTGGGGCTGCTAGGAGGCATCTACGGGCTGGCGGTCTTGATCCCGAGCATAGCGGTGTCCGTGAGGAGGCTCCACGACATCGACCGCACGGGCTGGTGGGTGCTGATCGGCCTGGTTCCCGTGATCGGGACGATAGTGCTGCTGGTGTTCGCCGCGTCGGACGGCACGCCGGGGGAGAACAGGTTCGGACCGAACCCGAAAGCCTCCGGCAAGGTGGTTTGAGGCCCCGTTCTTGTCCTCCAGCCACCCAAGCTAGCAGAAGTGGAGATCTGCGAACTTCGGCCTGAGGGGGTTCTCAGAAATCCACGTAGTAGCCGAAGGGCCTCGCGTCGGGAGCCGTCGAGGTGCGCAGCACGGCCCACTGGTGCAGCTCGTCCCACTCCGATACCTCCTCCAGCTCCCAGCCCAGGTTCCTCAGGAAGAAAGACGCCGCCCGCTCCACCGCCGGCAGCTGGTAGTCGTCCAGGAACACCACGCCCCCAGGGCGCACGAGGCGTCCGAGGTAGCACAGGTCCACGAAGACGC
>CADCUW010000291.1 GCA_902805985.1 uncultured Rubrobacteraceae bacterium | reverse complement strand
ACTCGCCGTGGATCAGGCCCGCCGAAGGCAACTCGAGCCCCTCCACCCTCCCGTAGTCGAAGGTCCTCGGGAAGGTGGGCGGCGCGAGGAGCCCGCCGTAGCGGCTCCGCTTCGCGGCTTCGTCGTCCCTGTACAGCGGGCTCGGGTCGGCGATGGCCTCCGCGAAGAGGCGCACGGCCTCCCGCCCGACGACGTTATGGACCGGCTCGGAGGACTGGCCGACGAACCTTTCGTAGAGCACTAGTCCCTCGGCCCGCCGGCGACGTAGAGGACCTGCCCGCTCACGAACGCGGCCTCTTCGGAGGCGAAGAACAGGACGGAGGCGGCCACGTCCTCGGGCCAGCCGCCGCGGCCGACGGGGATCGTCTTCACCCGCTCGGCGACGAAGTCGTCGAAGTCCACGCCGAGGCGGGCGGCCGTCTCGCGGGTCATGTCCGTCTCTATAAAGCCGGGGGCGACGGCGTTCGCCGTGATGCCGTAGCGGCCGAGTTCGACGGCCAGAGTCTTGGTGAAGCCCTGGATACCGGCTTTGGCGGCCGAGTAGTTCGCCTGGCCGCGGTTGCCCAAAGCCGAGGTCGAGCTTATGTTGACGATCCTGCCGTAGTTCTGCTCGACCATGTGCTTCTGGGCGGCCCTCGCGCAGAAGAACGCCCCTGAGAGGTGGACGTTCAGGACGCTCCTCCAGTCCTCGTCGGTCATCTTGTAGACGAGGTTGTCCGATGTGACCCCGGCGTTGTTGACGAGTATGTCCAGCCGCCCGTAGCGGTCCACCGCCTCCCCGACGGCGTTCTCGACCTCGGTCCGGCTCGTCACGTCCACCTTCGCCGCGAACGCGTCCATCCCCTCGTCCACGAGCCCGCGGGCTGTGGCTGCGGCCCCGTCCGTGTTCACGTCCGTCAGGCAGACCCGCGCGCCCTCGCGGGCGAAGCGGCGGGCTATCGCCTCCCCGATCCCACGCCCAGCCCCCGTGACCATCGCCACCCTACCGTCGAGCCTCCCCATGCGCCTCCCTTCGATCGTCGCGGCACGACGCCGCCTCTGGCGGCTTTCAGCGCCCCCCAGCTTGCGCTTTCAGCTTAGTACGGATGGGAGAGCCACGCTGCCGCAGGGAACGGAGTCGCTTGCCTGGCGTTTCGGTGACGAGAGCACGCCGCGTCAGAGGAGCTTTTGCTGAAAGCCCTCGAAGGGGACGTGCTGAAAGCGGAGGCGATAGCCGGAGCGTGCGCGCTGGCTTCGCCAGCGCTAGTCGTAGAAACCTCCGCCGGTCTTGTGGCCCAGCCTGCCGGACCGGACCAGATCCCTGAGTATTTCTGGCGGCTCGTAGTAGGGGTCGCCGGTCGCTTCGTGGATCCTGGAGATGACGTCCAGGGCGACGTCGAGGCCGATGAAGTCGCCGAGCTCGAAGGGGCCTATGGGGAAGCCGAGGCCCTTTTTTACGATGAGGTCTATGTCTTCTTTCGGGGCGGCCTCTCTCTCGAGGAGTCGGCAGGCTTCGAGGAGCATGGGGGTGAGGAAGCGGTTTGCGACGAAGCCGGGGACGTCGCCGTCCACGACGACGGGGAGCTTGCCGAAGGAGCGGACGAGCTCTCTTGCCCGCTCGACGGTCTCGTCGCTCGTGGCCGGGCCGCGGGGGATCTCGACGGCCTCGCGCACCGGGGGCGGGGTGAAGAAGTGGGTGCCGCAGACCTTCTCGGGGCGGTTGGTGGCAGAGGCGAGCTCGGTTATGGGGATTGAGGACGTATTGGTGAAGATGCACGCTTCGGGCGGTAGCAGGGCGTCGAGGGCGGCTAGCGCCTCCTTTTTCGGCCCGGTCTTCTCCACGATGGCCTCTATGGCGACGTCTGCCTCGCGGAGGTCCTCGACGTTCGTGGTCCAGTGGATGCGGTCGTAGTGGGCCGCGGCTTCGTCCTCGGAGAAGGCGCCCCTCCGCGCGAAGCGGTCCATGCCCTCGCGGACGTAGATCTGGGCCTTCTCCAGAGCTTCGACGGAGGCGTCGCAGGCGACGACCTCGTGGCCTGACTGGGCGGCGAGCTGGACGATGCCGGCGCCCATCGTGCCGGTACCGAGGACGCCTATCTTCGTCTCCATCAGACGTCGCCGGTGCGGGAGAGGGTCTCGGCGTGCAGGATCAGGGTCCTCACCCTGTCGCCGAAGTTGGCGAAGCGTTCATCCTGGGTCTGACCGTTCTTCCAGCGGGCGAAGATCTGCTGCAAGATGCCGGCGAGCTTGAAGTAGCCGAAGACGACGTACCAGTGCATCTCCGAGAGGTCGCGCCCGCTCCCCTCTGCGTAGCGGTCGATGATCTCCCGACGCGTCATAAAGCCCGGCGTGGCGGTCACGGTCGGCATGACGGCCTTGAGCTCATCGGGGTCGTCGGGCTCGACCCAGTAGGAGAGCGAGACGGCGAGGTCGAAGAGCGGGTCGCCGACGGTCGCCATCTCCCAGTCGAGCACGGCCCGGACCTGCGTCAGCTCGGCGGGGTCGAGGACGAGGTTGTTGAGCTTGTAGTCGTTGTGGATGATGGTAGGGACCGGGCTCTTGGGAACGTTCGCCGCGAGCCAGCCGGTGAGCGGTTCCACCTCTTCTATCTCGTCGGTCTTCGCCTTGTCGTAGCGGCCGATCCAACCCTCCGTCTGCCGCTTCAGGAACCCCTCGGGCCTGCCGAGGTCCCCGAGGCCCGCCTCCCACGGGTCGACGGCGTGCAGCTCGACGAGCGTGTCCGCGACGGTGCGCGAGATCCCGCGGCACAGCCGCTCATCAGGTTCGATACCTTCTGGGAAGGACTCGTCGAGCACCACGCCCGTCCTCTTCTCCATGACGTAGAAGGGCGCGCCGATGATCTCCTGATCCTCCGTGAAGAAGTAGGGTTTCGGGGCGAGGGGATAGGCGGCGTTCAGCTTCGATAGGATGCCGGACTCCCGCCCCATGTCGTGCGCCTTTGGCGGTATGGGGCCCATCGGCGGGCGGCGCAGCACGCCCTCCCAGTCACCGATCCTCAACAGGTAGGTCAGGTTCGACGCGCCCGAAGGGAACTGCTCGACCTCTAGCTCCCCCCCGGGCAGCCCGTCTATCTTCTCGCGCAGGACACCTTCGACGGCCCTCACGTCGAACCCCTCGCCCTCGCGGACCCCTATCGTCTCGGACATCCGTATCCTTTCCGGTTGAGGCTGTGAGGTTCTAGGTCTTGAGATCCTCCTAGAGCTCCTTACCTAGCGCCTCATAACCTAACGCCTCATAACCTAATGCCTCATAACCTATACAACCGCCCTGCCGTCGACGATTTCGGGAACGAGGATGCTCGCGCCGACGTCGGCGACGAAGTGGAAGGCGTCCATCCGGTCGTTCTCGACGAACCAGCGGCCGGCGCGGCTCTCTCTCAGGGCGTCATGGACGTTGTTTTCGTGCCGGTTCATGAAGTCCTGGGCGAGCCACGCGGCGTCGTTCGGGCGCCAGTCGGGCGCGTTCATGTGGGAGATGATCTCGGCCGCGCCGAGGAAGTCTTCGGCCGTGAAGCGGCCGGCCGAGCCGGCGCAGACGAGGTAGACCGAGTCCGCGCCGGACTCCTCCAGCTCGCGGGCGACGGCGGGGGCGTTGCGCAGGCACCCCAGGAGAACCCGCCCGGCGCCCGCGGCGTCGGCGATGGCGCGGGTGCCGTTGGTGGTCACGAAGATGACGTCCCTGTCCCTGACGACCTCGGGCGCGTACTCCCCGGGGAAGGGGCCGTGATCGTAGCCGTCTATCCGCGCGGCGTCCTGCTCCCCGCCGCGCAGGACGTTCCCGGGACCGAGCTTCTCGCGGATCCTCTCGGCCTCCCGTAGGCTCTCGGCCGGGTAGACGTCCCGGGCGCCGTTCTCCAGGATCGCGAGCAGCGTCGTGGTCGCCATGAAGACGTCCAGGACGACGACCGTGGCGCCGGCGAGCCTCCCGGGCACGATCTCCTGCCGCGTCATCAGCACCCTCAGCCGCTTCAACGTTCGTCCCTCCGCAAACTTTCGCCCCCGCGCCGGAAAACGGCTCTCATCCTACAGAACCGTCCGCGGGGCCGCACCCGGCCGACCTCCCGGACGTGCGCCGACACGGGCGTCGGGGTAGAATTTTCACCGTACTGCAAGCGGTGATCGGAGCGACCGTGGGCGACCTGGAGGGACGCGACGAGCGGCGGGACACCGGCCTTTCAAAGGGCGATTCCAACGCCGGGACCTACGTCCTGTTCGCGTTGGCCCTGGCCTTCGCCGGCTTCGGCGTCTCGATCGGCATCACCGCCGCGAACCTCGTACCGGTCTTCGTCTTTATGTTCCCCGCGCTCGTACTTGGCGCCCTCGGCGTCTCCAGGCTCCAGCAAGAGAGGCGCGGCTCCGTCCCCTCCGGGCACGGCACGGAGCGCGAGCTGCTCTCGGCCATCAAGAACAGCGGCGGCAGCATCACCCCCGCCGAGGCGGCGATGGAGACCTCGCTCACCGTCCGCGAGGCGGACAAGATGCTCTCGGAGCTCGCCGGCGCCGGCCACCTCGCCGTGGAGAGTCGCGGCGGGGCGCTCTTCTACGCGCTCCCCGGACGCGGCGGCCCGGAGCTCGAGGAGCGGTAGAGATCCCTAGCTCCCCGTGAACCTCGCCTCCCGCTTCTCGAAGAACGCGGCCACGCCTTCCCTGTGATCATCGGTAAAGCCGCAGAAGGTCTGGCCTTCGGCCTCGCGCTCCAGCATCGCATCCAGGCTCTCTTCGAAGCTCGCGTAGAGGGCCTGCTTGGTCCTGCCGATAGCGGCCGTCGGCATGGAGGCGAGGCGGGAGGCGAGGGCTGCGGTCACTTCCGCCAGCCTCTCGTCGGGGACGACCCTGTTGACGAGACCGATGCGCAGGGCCTCATCGGCCTCGACGGGGTCGCCGAGCAGGCTCATCTCAAGGGCGCGGCCAAGCCCGACGACGCGGGGCAGGAAGAACGAGACCCCGGCGTCGGGCATGAGGCCTATCTTGATAAAGGCGACGGAGAACTTCGCGCTACGGGCGGCGATACGCATGTCGCAGGCGAGCGAGATGCCGACACCCGCGCCGTAGACCGGGCCATGGAGCGAGGCTACGATAGGCTTCTCCATGGAGACGATCCGCCTGACCAGGCGGCTGTAGGTGCGGCGCAGGTACTCGCCGAGGTCGGGGTCGCCGTCTGAGCCTTCTATGATCCCGGCGAGATCGGCGCCGGCGGAGAAGCCGCGTCCCTCCCCCCGCAGCACGACGCAGCGCACCCCGTCGTCGGCGGCCGCATCGTCGAGGGCGGCGTATAGCTCCTCGTGCATCGTGGCGTCGAAGGCGTTTAGCTTCTTCGGGCGGTTCAGGGCGACGTCGGCGACGCCCTGCGCCTTCTCGAAGAGGATGGTCTCGTACAAGGTCTCGCTCCTCTCTCGCGCGAGATGCCTCCCGCTTGCATCGCGGGAGGCATCTCGGTTGCGGCGTTCGTGGTGTGGTTACGTGGTCGGCTCCTGGGCCCCGGCGGCGGTTGCGCGGCCGGGGGAGGTCGCGTTGGTCTCGTCCATGTCGCGGCCGTAGGTCTCGGAGAGCAGGAAGGCGCAGACGCCGGTAATGGCGCAGACGGCCGCCATGTAGGCGCCGACGGAGAAGGAGGTGCCCGTGGCGGTCAGGAGGACTGTCGCGATTATGGGGGCGAGGGCGCCGCCGAAGACCGAGCCGATCTGGTACCC
>CADCUW010000290.1 GCA_902805985.1 uncultured Rubrobacteraceae bacterium | reverse complement strand
GGACAGTCACACCTTAGGACTGCGCCGGCCCGCGATGCTCCCTTGCGACCTCGGCGCAGACCCCGGCCGAGTAACCGCGACGCGCCAGAAAACCGTAGACCCTGCGCGCCTCGGCCTCGGATCCCCCGCCATTATACCGCCGAGAGGCGGCGCTTCTAGCGTCCGCAAGCTCCGAGCGCCCCTCGAACTCATCAGCCACGGCGCGGGACGCGAGATCCCGGCCAACCCCGCTGTTCATCAGGTCGGCCGACACCCGCCGCGGACCATACTTTCTTGCTTTCTCCTGCGCCCTCTGGCGCGCGAACTCCTCGTCGTCGAGGTACCCGAGCTCCCCGAGACGGCCTATCACGGCCTCGACGGTCTCCGTAGCGTACCCGTCGTGCCGGCCGAGCCTCTCGCGCACCTCCCCCTCGGAGCGGGCGCGGTACCCGAGCAGGTTCAGGGCCCGCGTCATGGCGAGGGGCCTCTCCCCCGCCTCGCGGATCTCCGCGAGCTCCTCCCACGAGAACGCGGCCCCCTCGCGGAGGCCGCGCTCGATCGCGACGGCGGCGTCGAGCTCGGCCCAGGGCTCCCCGTCGACGGAGACCCTGGCCCTCCCCCGGCGCTCCTTTACGCCCGTGATCTCGGGCACGCCGGGCTACCGGCCTATTGAGCCAGCCCGGCCCTCCGCCACCAGCGCCTCGTCGACGACGCCGTTTGCCCCGCCCTCGGGGACGAGCGCGCCGCCGTCTTCGGCGTTCGGGTTGTCGAAGCCGAGCTTGTCGTAGATGTCGGAGAGGATGCGGTTGCGCACGTTCTCGTTCTGCTTCAGGAAGGTCTTGGAGTTCTCGCGGCCCTGGCCGAGGCGCTCGTCGCCATAAGCGAACCACGCGCCGGACTTCTGGACAACACCGTTCTCGATGCCGATGTCGAGCAGGCTCCCCTCGCGGGAGATGCCCTCGCCGTACATCACGTCGAACTCGACCACCTTGAACGGCGGCGCCACCTTGTTCTTGACGACCTTGACCCGCGTCTGGTTGCCCACCGTGTCGTTGCCGGCCTTGAGCGCGCCGATGCGCCGGATGTCGAGCCTGACGCTAGAGTAGAACTTCAGGGCACGGCCACCGGGGGTGGTTTCGGGGGAGCCGAACATCACGCCGATCTTCTCGCGAAGCTGGTTGATAAAGATCGCGGTCGTCCCCGAGCGGTTGAGGGAGCCCGAGAGCTTCCTGAGTGCCTGGCTCATGAGCCTCGCCTGCAGGCCGACGTGGGAGTCGCCCATCTCGCCCTCGATCTCGGCGCGGGGCACGAGTGCTGCGACGGAGTCGATGACGACGACGTCCAGGGCGCCCGAGCGGATGAGGGTATCGGCTATCTCCAGGGCCTGCTCCCCGTTGTCCGGCTGGGAGAAGTACAGGTTCTCGAGGTCGACGCCGATAGCCTGGGCGTAGTCCGGGTCGATGGCGTGCTCGGCGTCGACGAAGGCCGCGAGGCCGCCGGACTTCTGGGCCTCGGCGATCACGTGCAGGGCTAGGGTGGTCTTGCCGCTCGACTCGGGGCCGAAGATCTCGATGATCCTGCCTCGCGGCAGGCCCCCGACGCCAAGCGCCAAATCGAGCGCGAGCGCCCCGGTTGAGATGGCCGGGACCTTTGGCCTCTCGTCGTCGCCCATCCTCATGATGGAGCCCTTGCCGAACTGCCGCTCTATCTGGGTAACGGCGGCGTCTATTGCTTTGCTCTTATCCAATGCATCCTCCACCAGGCGCGTGCTTCGTGTGCTCTCAATAATCGGAACTATCCGGGTAGAATTATACTGTAGGCACAATACCCTCCCAAGGGCGTTTGTGCGCGGGGGACCCCGGAAGGGTCCCCTGAGGGGTCCCCTGAGGGGAGATCAGCTCGCGGACTTGAGGGTGTAGTCCCTCTCAAGGACCTGGCCGGGATCGCCTAGGGCGCCCACGTCCTGGCCGTTGACCTCAACCGAGACGGCGCCCGCGTCGCCGGCCCTGATGCCGACCACGCGGCGGGCCTCGAAGGTCTGGGAGAAGCCGGGCTGGGCGACCTCCTCGAAGACCGTCTCGGAGTCCGAGCGGACCCGGATCCAGGCCGGGGCGCCCTCGACCTCAACACCGACGGTCAGGGCGCCGGACGGGTTATCCTCACTGTTCCTAAAGCCCGAGCCTTCTCCAGATTCCTCGGGCTCGGGCTTCACGGGCGCGGCGATTCTCTCGGCGTTTCGGGCGTCGTCCACGACCGCAGATCGGACGCTCAGGCCGACGATGTACAGGGCGCCGATCAGGGCGGCGATCACGAGCGCTGCGATGGCTATGGTCATGATCGTCGATCTGGGTATGTTGCGTTTCTCGGCGCCGGGGACGCCGCCGGGGTTGATGATGGGGCGCTCGGACTCGCTCGAGGGGGCCGCGTAGCTCAGGCGCCGCTCCCGGCGCGGTTTCTTGCGGGTTCGGAGCTTTTCGGAGAGGCCGTCCCCATCGAGGCCGAGGAAGTTCGCGTAGGTCTTCAGGAAGCCCCGGGCGTAGACGGCGTCCGGCAGGACCGTGTAATCGTCCTGCTCCAGGCCTGCAAGGTAGCGCTTGCGGATCTTGGTCGCCCGCTCGGCCTCTTCGAGGGAGAGGCCCCTGTCCTTGCGCGCCCGTTCGAGGACGCGCCCGATCTTGTCCTCCGCCGGGCCGAGAGTTTGCCTGCCGTCATCCATTTCGGCCTAGAACCTTACCACAATAGCTACCAGCCCTCGGCGTCCCGCCCGTCCGTTTCGCCGCCCTCGAACATGGACTCGATGTCCATCGAAGACGCCACGACGGCCCGGCTTTTCGAGCCCTCGTATGGCCCCACGATCCCCTTGCGCTCCAGGGCGTCGATGATCCTGCCGGCCCTCGAATAGCCGACCCTGAAGCGTCGCTGCACCGCGCTCACGGAGGCCTGCTGGGTGGAGACCACGAAGCTCGCCGCCTCCTGCAACAGGTCGTCCTCGGGCTCGTCGGTCGCCTCCTTCTCACCTTTCGGCTGCTGGGTGACCTCCTCGACGAAGTGCGGCTCGGCCCTCCCGGCGGCGGCGTCCTCGCTAGCTCCCACGACCCGCTCGACCTCGTTCTCCGAGATAAAGGCCCCCTGCACCCGCGACGGCCTCAAGGCGGAGACCGGCTTGAAGAGCATATCCCCCATGCCGAGCAGGACCTCGGCCCCGCCGGCGTCCATGATGACCCTGGAGTCGACCTGGCTCGAGACGGCGAAGGCGATGCGGCTGGGGACGTTTGCCTTGATCATGCCGGTGATGACGTCCACGCTCGGCCGCTGGGTCGCGACCACGAGATGAATGCCGACGGCCCGCGCCTTCTGCGCGAGCCTGACTATGGCGTCCTCGACCTTGGCCCCGGCCTGCATCATGAGGTCGGCGAGCTCGTCGATGACGATGACCACATACGGCATCGGCGTCTCGCTCCTCAGGTTGTACCCTTCGAGCGAGCGGGACCCCATCCGCTCCAGCACCTCGTACCGCCGCTCCATCTCCGCCACGGCCCACTGCAAAGCGTTCGCCGCTTTCTTGACGTCGGTGACGACGGGGGTTATGAGGTGCGGTACCCGCCCGAACGGCGAGAGCTCGACCCTCTTCGGGTCGATAAGGACCATTTTGACCTGCCGCGGGTCGGTGGTGAGCAGCAGGGAGGTCAGTAGGCCGTTGAGCATGACGCTCTTGCCGCTACCGGTCGTGCCGGCGACCAGCAGGTGCGGCATCTCGGCCAGGTCGAAGAAGACCGCCCGACCGGAGATGTCCTTGCCAAGGCCCACGGGCAGGGTCCAGTCGTTGGCGTCCGGGTACTCCCTGAACACATCGCCTAAAGTGACCTTGGCGGGCTTGGTGTTCGGCACCTCGACCCCGACGGCGCTCTTGCCGGGGATGGGTGCCAGTATCCTGACCTCCGTGGCCGCTAAAGCGTAGGCTATGTCCTGCTGCAGGTTCCTGACCTTGCCGACCTTCACACCGCTGCCGAGCCTTAGCTCGTACCGCGTCACCCGCGGACCCACGACGGCTCTTACGACCCTCGCCTCGACGCCGAGGTCGGCGAGCGCCCTCGTGAGGCGTTCGCTCGTCCCTTCAGCGTCGTGCTCGGGGACGCCGCTACCGAAGTCGAGGATGCTGAACGGCGGCGGCGTGTACTCGCCGGGCTCAACCGGCCCCCTCTCCTCCAGCCGCAGCCCGTCGGAGCTCTCCGGCAGCACCACCTCGAACTCCCGGGTCGGCTCGTCTTCCTCGGACGGGGGTGGTGCTATGGGCTCGGGTGGCGACTCCTCGTGGGGATCCAGGACCCGCGGTCCGCTCTTCTGCACCGGACGCCGATCCCCATCTCCGCCCGCCTCCCTATCCGTCCGCAGGCGCCCGGCGAGGCCGCGGAGCCCCTCGGCCGCTGAGGCGATACCGTCGCGGGCCCCCTCAAAGGCCGCGCCGAAGCCGATACCGGTGAGCAAGGAGAGGCCCAAAGAGAAGAGAAGTGCCAGGGCGAGCACGGTACCTATGCCGCCGCCGACGGCGTCGACGGCGTAGTAGATGGCGCTGCCTAGCGCCCCGCCGGCCTCGGGGTAGGCCTCGCTCGCGAACAGGAACCGGCGCGGCATCGTCGCGGCGAGCGTGGCGGCCACGCCGAGCAGTAGCAAGACGGCGCCGAAGACGACCCGGCCCGGCAGGCGCTCGAGGATTAGCAGAATCCCGCCGACCACCGCCAGCGGCGCGAGCGCCAGGCCGACGTCGCCGAGCAGGTTGCGGGCCAGGTAGAGGCCCGCCTCTCCGAGAAAAGCCCCCCGGCCGCTGAAGAACGCGGCGGTAAAGAACAACCCGAGTACCAGGATGGAGATCCCGACCGCCTCGCGGCTCACGGCCTCCCGCAGCCCCTCGAAGGGCGGCGGAGAAGATTTCTTGCGGGTGGACCTGCCACCGCCCTTTCTGGCCGGGGCAGACCTCTTCGCCGTCTTCTTCGGAGCGCTCTTTCCCGTAGCCACAGGGAAAGTCTAGCCCAAATGAGGAGGTCTGTACCTGTACCGCACCATGTAGTAGAGGTCTACGTTTAGACCTCTACTATTAGCGGGAGGATGATCGGGCGCTTGCCCGTTTTGTCCGAGAGGAAGCCGGAGAGGTCCTTGCGGATGGCGTTCTTGAGCTCCCCGCGGTCTGTGACCTGGCGGCCGGCGGTCCGCTCCAGGGTGCGCTGCACGGTGTCGATGGACTGCTCCGTGAGGCCGTTGGCCCCCTGGGGGTTCACGAAGCCGCGCGAGATAACGTCGGGGGGGCCGAGGAGCTGGCCGTTCTGGGCGCTCACGCGGGCGACGACTATGAACATGCCGTCCCCGGAGAGCTGCTGGCGCTCGCGCATCACGCTGGATGAGCCGTCGGCGATCGCGCCGGCGTCCACGAGGAACATGCCGGCGGCGACGGGGTCGGCCTTTCGGGCCTTGCCGTTCTTGAACTCCAGGCAGTCGCCGTTGTCCAGAACGAAGATGTTATCCGGCGACACGCCCATGCTCATCGCCGTGTTGGCGTGGTGCGTGAGCATCCTGAACTCGCCGTGAACGGGCACGAGAAACTTGGGCTTGAGGAGCGCGAGGACCAGCTTCTGCTCCTCCTGCGCCCCGTGCCCGGAGACGTGGACCGTCTGGAGGGGGCTGTAGTGGACGTCGGCGCCCTTCTTCATCAAGTTGTTGATGGTGCGCGAGACGCCCCGCTCGTTGCCGGGGA
>CADCUW010000289.1 GCA_902805985.1 uncultured Rubrobacteraceae bacterium | reverse complement strand
CTCCATGTACTCGAACGTGTACAGGTCCTCCTGCTGGACCCATTGCTCCTTTGAGCCTATCTCCTCCTGCAGCCGCCCGGAGAGCGCGGCCCACGTCGCGTCCACCCTCTGGTAGGACTGGTCCACGTACATGTCGAACACGACCCTCTCAGCTTCTTCTAGCGGCGGCGCAGGTTCGGCCTCTTCGTCGGCGGTTCCGCCGCCGGAAGGGTTCCCGGCCGTCTCGCCGGAGGGGGCGCCGGAGGGGGTGCCGGAGGGGGTGCCGGCTGGTTCGGCCGGGGCCTCCTCCGCCCCCCGGCCCACATCCGAGACCCCTGCCTGCCGTTCGCCGGTGGTCGACGGCGTCGTCCCCGCGCCCGGACCGAGCATCGCCCAGGCGACGGCCCCGGCGAGGAGCAGGAGTAGGACCGCCCCGATCAGGACCGCCATCACCCTTCTCTGGCGCGAGCCGGACCGGAAGGTGCGCGTCGGGACGTGCACGGTCTCCTCCGGCGGCCCGGAGACGCCGCGCGGGCCCATGCTCCCGAGCTTCCGGCGCAACGCCCCGAAGCCCGAGAGGCCGGCGGCCTGCGAGGCCCCGACCGCATGCGAGACGCCCGTATGGCCGGCCGCCTTTTCGGCGCCGAGCCTCTCCGGGAACGCGTCCCCGCGCCCACCCGCCCTCTCCCAAAGGTTCCCATGAACGAGTCCCGCGTCCGGGCGCACCTCGGGGTCTTTGGCGAGGCAGTCGAGGATGAGCGTCTCAAGCCCCTCACCCATCGATGCGCCCCTCTCTCGCGGCGGGTCGGGGTTCCTGACGACCTGCTGGTTTGCGACCTCTATCGGGGCGCCGGTGAAGGGGGGTTCGCCCGTCGCGGCGTGGTAGAGGGTGGCGCCAAGGGAGTAGACGTCGCTCTTGGGCGTGACCCTGTGGCCCTGGAGCTGCTCTGGCGAGGAGTAGGCGGCCGTGCCGAGGTAGGCGCCGGCGCGCGACTCCTGGGTCGTGTCAAGGGCGCGGGCTATACCGAAATCCGTAAGCTTCGGGTTGCCGCGCTCGTCAAGCAGGACGTTCTGGGGTTTGACGTCCCTGTGGACGATGCCGCGTTCATGCGCGTGGGCGAGGGCCGCCGCGACGTCCGCGCCGAGGCGCGCGAGCATCGCCTCGGGGAGGGCGCCGCGGCGGTTCATCAGGCCTTTTAGGTCACCACCTGAGACGTACTCCATCACGATGTAGGAGACCTTACGCCCCTCCATCGCGTCCTCCCCGGCGTCATAGACCTGCACGATGTTCGGGTGGGAGAGGCGGGCGGCGGTGCGGCCCTCGCGGCGGAAGAGGGCGCCCGTCTCCTCGTCGTCGAGGTCAGGGTGCAGGATCTTCACGGCCACGGGCCGGTCGAGGACCTCGTCGCGGCCGAGAAAGACGCTGGACCAACCGCCGGAGCCGAGCTCCCGGACGAGAACGAATCTCTCTCCGACGCGGCGCGCGGCCTGCCCGGCGTCCCGTGAGACTAGATGACCTCCCGGCCCATAGCGCCCGCGAACGGGGAGAGCACGTCCTTGAGGCCCATCAGCGCCTCTATCGGGAGCGCCTGCTCCCCATCGCACAGAGCCTCCTGCGGGTCGTGGTGGCTCTCGACCATCAGCCCGTCCGCCTCAGCGGCTACCGAGGCCTTGCTGAGGGGGACCACGAGGTCGCGGCGGCCGGCGGCGTGGGAGGGGTCCACGATCACGGGCAGGTCCGTGAGCCTCTTCGCGACGATCACGGCCGAGAGGTCGAGCGTGAAGCGGGTGGCCGTCTCGAACGTGCGGATGCCCCGCTCGCAGAGCACCACGTTCTCCCCGCCCTCGGCGGTGACGTACTCGGCGGCGAGTATCCACTCCTGCACCGTCGCCGAGAGGCCGCGCTTGAGGAGGACGCCGTGGTCCGTGCCCGCGATGGCGGCGCCGACGCGCTTCAGAAGCGAGAAGTTCGCCATGTTGCGGGCGCCGATCTGGAGGATCTGGGCGTGCTCCATCACGAGGTCGATGTCGTAGGGGTCCATGATCTCGGTGACGACCTTCAGGCCGAGGTCGCCGGCGACCTCGGACATGATCTTCAAACCTTCCTCGCCGAGGCCCTGGAAAGAGTAGGGGGAGGTGCGCGGCTTGAAGGCGCCGCCCCGGACGTACTCGAAGCCCGCCTCCTTCACCGCCGTGGCGGCGGCGACAAACTGGTCGTAGCTCTCGACCGTGCAGGGGCCGGCGATCACCCTGAAGGTGCCGGGCCGGATCATGCCGTTCTTGGTACTTACGTCCGTCTTGACGGTCTGAGAAACGTCCATGCCTACCTCTGAAACTCCCCGCGTTGGATCTCAAGGTCACGGATGCGGTGCAGGATCAGCTCGAAGATCTCGCGCATCGAGGAGTCGTAGATCGGGCCGGGGTTCTGCTCGACGACCCTGCGCAAGATCTCTTCCTCGCGTTTGGGGTCGAAGATCGGAACGCCGGCCTCGAACTTTATCCGGGCGAGGTCCTGCACGATCTGCGCCCGCTCGCTGAGGGCGCGGATCAACTCGAGATCGACCTCGTCGACCCGCTCCCGGAGCTCCTGAACCTTCGCCTGCCTGTCCGCTTCCGTCATAGGCCCCGGATTGTAGCAGCGAAGGTGGGAGGTTTTAAGGCTTTGAGGTTCTAGGCTCCGAGGTTTTGGAGAGCGTGGTCTGACGGCGGCGCGGATCTGACCCACCAGCCCGGTTTGCAACATCGGGTGGACCGGCTTAGTCTTTAACGGTCATACCAACGCCCACGACACGAAAGCAGCTCCCTGATGCCTCAAAACCTCAAGACCTCAGAGCCTTAAAACCTGATGCCCGTGCCCTTCCGTTCCGAACTGGATTCCCTGCGAACCTACGTCCCCCCGAAGTCCTGGCGGATGGCCGCCGAGGGCAAATCCGACGATTACGCGAAGCTGACCTCCAACGAGCTCGCCTTCGGGCCGCTGCCGGAGGCCGAGGCCGCGCTCGCCGAGGTGCTGCCCCGCGCCAACCGCTACCCGGACAGCCACGTCTCCAGGCTCCGGCAGGTTATAGCCAAGGCCAACCCGGGCGCCGAGACGGGCAACGTCCTCGTCGGCAACGGGTCTAGCGAGGTGCTGCTGAACGCGCTCCAGCTCCTGCCCGCCGGCGGTGAGGTCCTCTACCCCTGGCCCTCGTTCAGCCTCTACCCGATGCTCTGCGCCGTCCTCGGGATGACCGCGCGCCCCGTCCCCCTGACGGAGACGAACGGCGTACCGGCCGGCATCCCGGCGGACGACATTCTCTCGGCCGTCACGGACAGGACGCGGGCCGTGATCCTCTGCAACCCCAACAACCCCAGCGGCACCTACCTGACGCTGGATGAGGTTCGGGCGTTCGCGGGGGCGCTGCCAGAGCGCGTGCTCCTGATCCTGGACGAAGCCTACGTCGAGTTCGTGGACGACCCGGCGTACGGGGACTCCCACGCGCTCGCCCTGGAGAGGGATAATGTCGTGGTGGCCCGCACGTTCTCCAAGGCCCATGGGCTCGCGGGCCTCAGGTGCGGCTACGGCATAGCCTCCGCCAGGATCTCGGACTACGCCGAGAGGGTCAGGTTCCCGGTCTCCGTGAACCTGGCGGCCCAGGTCGCGGCCACGGCCTCGGTGCTGGCGGAGGAGAAGGTCCGGGAGCGCGCCCGCTTCGTCGTCCGGGAGCGCCGGAGGCTGCAACAGTCATTCGGTGAAGCTGGCCTGGACTATATCCTCTCGCAGGGTAACTTCGTGATGGTCCGGTTCGGGGCGGATGAGTTCGAGAAGTCCGGCATCCTGGTCAGGGAGGGCGGCGCTCTAGGTTATCCGGGATGGAGCCGGGTGACGGTCGGAAACGCGGAGGAGAACGACCGGGTGGTAGAGGCCGTCGGAGCCTCCACCCTCAGCGCCGGGAGGGGCGTTTGAGCCGCACGCTCGGCATCGTGGGGGTCGGCCTGATCGGGGGCTCCGTCGGCCTCGCAGCCCGGGGCGCCGGCTGGGAGGTCGTAGGCGTGGACAGCCCGGGGGTGATCGAGAAGGCTGAAGAGTTGGGCGCGGTGGACCGCGCCTCGACCCTCAAGGAGATCCGGGGGGCCGACCTCGTCGTGCTCGCCGCCCCCATCTCCAAGGTGACCGCGCTCCTCTCCGAGCTCGCCCCCACCGACACCCTCGTTACCGACGTCGCCAGCGCTAAAGGTGCCATCGTGCGGGCGGCGGAGGACGAGAATTTGCGCTTCGTCGGGGGGCACCCGATGGCCGGGAGCCAGCTCGCCGGCGTCTCGAACGCCAAGGCCGGGCTCTTCCACGGCGCCCGCTACTTTCTCACGACCACCGCGCGCACCGACCCGGACGACTACCGCGAGGTCTCCGGCTTCGTGCGCGAGCTCGGCGCGGTACCTACCGCCGTGGACCCCGAGAAGCACGACCTCCTGATGGCCGCCCTCTCGCACCTGCCGCACCTCATGGCCGCCGCCCTCCTGAAAGTCGCCTCGGACATCTCGCCCGAGGCGCTCTCCTTCGCGGGTCCCTCCTTCCGGGACCTGACGCGGGTCGGGGCTTCCAACCCGGGGCTCTGGTCGGACATACTGGCCGAGAACGCGCCGGCGCTCGGCGAGGCGCTGGCCCACTTCGCGGGGGCGATGGCGCAGCTCGGGAGCGAGATCCAGGACCGCGAGAAGATAGAGGGCCGGTTTCTGGCGGCCCGCGAGGCCTACGACGCCCTCGGCGGCATCCTGATCGAGAAGAGCGGCCGGAACGCCGAGGTCGCCATCCCCGTCGAGAACCGCCCCGGCGTCTTCGCCGAGGTGACGACCCTCATGGGCTCTAACAACATCAACATCCTGGACCTCTACGTCCGCCACTCCAACACCGAGAGGGCCGCCCTCGTCCTGACCCTCGACGCGAAGGCCGCACCCGCTGCCCGCGAGATGCTGCGCTCGGCGGGCTTCGGCGCAGAGATACAGGCTTAGCGCGATCTAGCCGTTGGTCCTGCCCGGAGCGCGGGCCGACTCAGGCTTGCAGGGGGAGAAGGCAGCCGCAACGGACCTGGACGCACGGGCGCTCCGGACATGTTGTAAGACGCGCTCGCCGGCACAGAGCCGCGAGAGCCCCGCTACCTCTCTCCCACCTCCTCCAACACTCTAGCGCGGAGTCATCCCTGCCTGCTTTCCCGGCCACTCCAAGCTCTAGCGTCCTTCAGGCCGGGAGGCCGGAACCGGCGTCCCGGCCTGCCCTCCAGAAGCCTCAGAGCGACTTGATCATGCCTCCGTCGACCAGGTGCTCGGAGCCCGCCACGTAGGAGGCGCGCTCGGAGGCAAGGAAGAGGACGAGCGCCGCGATCTCCGCGGCCTCCCCCATGCGCCCCAGCGTGACGTTCATCGACTGCGGTATGCCCTCGCTTATCGCCTCCTCCTTGCTGATGCCCGCCATCGCCGCCATGGCGTCGGCCATGGCGCCCTCGTCGGTCCACAGCGGCGTGCGCACCGGCCCGGGGGAGACGGCGGTGACCCTGACACCCCGCGGCCCGAACTCCTCCGCCAGTGTTTTGGTGAGGTTGGAGAGGGCGGCCTTGGACGCGGAGTAGTCGACCATGGGCGGCGCGGGCTGCCTCGCGAGCACGGTGGAGACGTTGACGATCGCCCCGCCCCCACGCTCCAGCATGACCGGAAGCGCCGCCCGGCTGGCCCTCACGGCCGTCATGAGGTTCATCTCGATGGCCCACCGCCAGTCTTCGTCTTCTACCGAGAGGAACCCGCCCCTCGGCGTGATGGCGCCCACATTGTTGATGAGCACGTCCACCCCGCCGAACTTCTCGACCGCCCGCCCGACGAGCTCGGCGGGCCCCTCCGGCGCGCCGAGGTCGACCGCTACCGGCAAGACGGGGTAGGCTCGCGACAGCCTGGACAACCCCTCGCCCTTCGTGCGGCTGCCCGCGATTACCCGGGCGCCCTCACCGGCGAACGCCTCCGTCATCGCCAGCCCGATGCCCTTGCTGGCGCCCGTGATCACCACGACCTTGTCCCTGAGCCCCATGTCCATCTCTACGCCTCCTTCTCGCTTTTACTCCGGCCTCCTCTTGCGCGCCCCTCTGGCGGGGGCCTGGCCCGGCCGGCCGGAGGCACTAGCCCACCCACTCCAGCCTCGTGACCAGGCGATGGCGGGCCCGGAGCATCCCCCCGACGTGCTCCGCGAGAGACCGCGTGGCCACGAGAACCTCAGCCTCTCCCTCTCGCCGAACCCGCCACGCGAGCGACAGAGCCTCTACCGGCTCCATCCCGGGCACCTCGCGCCAGATCGCCCACGACATGCGCACCAACCCGTAGGGCCTCACAGCCGGCAGGTACCCGTCCTCGGCTTCGTCAGACCGCAGCCCGTTTATCCTCACCACCACTTTCTGCCGCGGGATCACCACCCGGCAAAGCGGCGCCTCCCATCCCCCTCGGCCAGAGTCCCCGCACCTCGTACCAGGCTCCTCCTCCCGCCAGCCCATCCCGCCTCCTCCCATCGTAAAATTGTTTAACGATTAGTACAAAATAGGGGCAAAAAAATTTGCCCCTACCCCAGAGGCCAGAGTGCCGCGTCCGCGGCGTCCTCGAGGGTGCGCCGGTCGGTTCCCGTTCTGGCCAGGACCCGCAGGCCGAGCGAGTTGTTGACGAGGGAGCGGGCGAGGGTCCTGGGGTCGCGACGGGTGTCGATCTCGCCGGTTGCCTGGCCACGACGGATCGTCCGCTCGAAGGCGTCCTCCAGACACCGTACGTAGCGCGAGATCCTCTCCCCCACCTCCGCATCGTGCGGCGCGAGTTCAACGGCGCTGTTGGCCAGAAAGCAACCCCGTCGCGGCTCCTCCTGGCCCGCCAAAACGTCGACCATCCCCCTGAACATCGCCCTTATCGCCTCTTTCGGCGAACCGTCTTCCAGCGTCGTCACGGCGCCCGCCTCCGCCGCCTCCCGGTAGCGGTCGAGCGTCGCCAGAAAGAGCGTGTGCTTGTCGCCGAAGGTTCCGTAGAAGCTGCCCTGGCCGATACCCATCGCCTCCAGCAGCTCGCGCAAGGAGGTCGCCTCGTACCCACGCCTCCAGAACAGCTCCATCGCCCTCTCCAAAGCCCTCTCCGGCTCGAACTCCTTCGTCCTTGCCAATCAGCCCACCTCCTCTTTGTCCCTGCGCTCTGCCGTAGCGATTCGCCCAGGATACGGTATCTGTAACGATTGGTCAAGATAAGACCTCGTGCGTTGCGGCGGCCGGACACTTTCGAGACATCTGCTCGATCCGACGCCGTGCCGGACGGGGTCGGAGGTTACCCGGCGGGTCGCCTTCTGTGGCATCGGTATCTCCGTAAACTCCGGGGTTGGCACTACTGCGAACCCTGAACCGGGCCCGGGTGTGCTCTACCCCCGGGGCGAAGATCCCGCTCCGAAGCCTACGGGGTCCCGTCCGGCATCACGAAGCGAGCTTGCGCGCTCGCCCGATGACCTCGTGCCCGTACGCTACGACTCAGCCCGGCGCGCCATCTCCTCAAAGAGCGCGTCGCACTCCGCTTCGAGGACGCCGCGCGTGACCTCGAAGCCGCCGAAGGACGCCTTCTGGGAGACCTCTTCGCAGGTGAGGTCGATAAGCGGCCGGCCAAGCCTCTTGAGGGTTTCGAGGCGGGTTCCGAGGACGACCCGGGGGATGCCGGACCAGAGGATCGCGCCGGAGCACATCGGGCAGGGCTCTGCGGTCGTGTAGAGGACGAGGCCGGAGGGATCAGCGCCCGGCCGCTTCTCGAAGAGGCCCATCACAGCGGCCGTCTCGCCGTGGAGGATGGGGCTCTTCTCCGCGTCGTTGAGGCCCTCGGCCAAAATCTCCCCGGTTTCGCCGCTCACGATCACGCACCCGAACGGCGCGTCGGGGTTGCCGCGCGCTATCTCTATCGCCCGCCGCATGTGGCGTTCGTGGTCCAAGCCACCTCCCTCCGAGTACGGGCCAAACCCCGACCCTGAAACCGGCTACCGGCCGAGCAGGTGCCGGAGTGCGTCCTCTAATTGCGGGTAACGGAAGTCGTATGCTGTGTCCTTGAGTTTCGCGGGCTCCATGCGCTGGCTCGCGAGCAACAGCGCGTCGGCCACCTCCCCGAGCACTACCCTGGCAGCCGGGGCCGGCAGCGGCAGGACCGTGGGACGGCCGAGCACCTTACCGAGGACCTTCGTGTACTCGGCGTTGGTCATCGGGTTGGGCGAGCCGACATTGAGGGGCCCCTCGACGCTCTCGTTGGTGAGGGCGTGGGCGATGGAGCCGACGACGTCGTCGAGGGCGACCCAGCTCCACCACTGCCGGCCGCTCCCTATCTTCCCTCCCCCGCCGAGCTTGAAGATGGGTAGCGTCGCCCCGAGGGCGCCACCCTCCGGGCTGAGCACGATCCCGAGGCGCGGGTGAACGACCCTGATACCGCTCCGTCGCGCCGGCTCCGCCGCGGCCTCCCACTCCCGGCAGACCCCGGCCAGAAAGTCCTCGCCGGGGGCGCTCTCCTCGGTCAGGACCTCGTCGCCGCGGTCCCCGTAGTAGCCGACCGCCGAGGCCGAGACCATGACCCCGGGCGGGGCGGAGAGCGCGGCGATGCTCTCCGCTAGCAGGCGCGTGCCCCGCACCCTGCTGTCGACGATCTGACGCTTCTTCTGGGAGGTCCAGCGGCCCTGGGCGATGCTCTCGCCGGCGAGGTGGACGACCGCCTCCGTCCCTTCGAGGTCGCCGTCGAAGGTACCGGCGGAGGGGTCCCAGCGGATGGTGTTCGAGCCCGAGCTAGAGCGGCTCAGACGAGTGACGGTGTGGCCGCCGGCTTCCAGTTCCGGGACGAGCGCGGACCCGATGAGGCCCGTTGCGCCGCTGATCAGGACGTTCATCTCTCTCCTCCGCTGGCCGCCGACTCTGCCTACATGGTAGCGTGCGGACCCGCCCCGCGGCGTGTGAGGTCTCCCAGCCGGACCGCGGCTAGAAGCGGTCTTCTTGCTCCCGGCCGCGGCGGAAGTGCCGCAGGACGAGGAACAACGCCACGGCCACGGCGGTCACGATGAGCACCACGTTGGAGTACGAGCCCATCCAGCCCTCGACGGCCTGCCAGTTTGCCCCGAGGATCACGCCGGCCCCGATGAGGATCACGTTCCAGACGGCGGATCCCAGGCTCGTCAGGAGGACGAACCGCAGCACCGGCATCTCCATGGTGCCGGCAGGGATAGAGACGATGCTGCGCGCCACCGGCACGATCCGGGCGAAGAGCACGACCCAGTCGCCGTAGCGCCGGAACCAGCCCTCGGCCTGCCGCAGGCCTTCCTCGTCCACCCGCAGCCACTTCCCGTAGCGGAGTACGAGCTTGCGTCCCCCCCACCGCCCCAGCGCGTACAGTATGAGCGCGCCCGCGACGCTGCCGAAGGTGGCCGCGAAGATAGCGCCCCACAGGTTCAGATCCCCCCGCCCGACGAGAAACCCGGCCAGAGGCAGCACCACCTCAGACGGGATCGGGGGAAAGAGGTTCTCCGCCACGAGCAGCAGGACCAACCCGAGGTACCCGAGAGCCCCGATCACGTCCAGAACCAGCTGTCCTACGTCGCCAAGCACCAACCCTCCGCAAACATCGTCGAGGTCTCCACCAGCGAGACCGCACGAGACACTACCACTCATACCCCAAACCAAACGAAAGGTTTCACCACACCCCGCCATCGATCCCGCGAAAGACCCGCCCGAAGTCTTCGCCGATCCCCTCCCAGCCGCTTGACATCACTGTACCCTCCGTTTACCATCCATATGGATGTTATACAGATGATCTAGAGTCTGGGGATCTTTTGGGATGAGCGAGACGGAGAAGATCACGATCAACCTGGGATTGGTGGATCTTGGGCAGGTGGACCTGCTGGTGCAGGAGGGTTTCTACTCGAACCGGACGGACTTCATCCGCACGGCTATACGTAACCAGCTCTCCACGCACGCCGAGGTGGTACGCCAGACGGTGGCCCGCAAGACGCTGGTGCTGGGGCTCGAGCACTACACCCGGCGGGACCTGGAGGCCGTGAGGGAAGCTGGAGAGACGCTGGAGATCAAGGTCTTAGGTCTCGCGAGCATCGACGACGACGTCGGGCCCGAGCTGGCCCGTGAGACCATCGACTCCATCGTCGTGCTGGGCGCCCTGCGGGCGAGCCCGGCCGTAAAGTCGGCGCTGGCCGGCAGGATCAAGTCCTCATAACAAGATCGGAGATATAGATGATGAACGAGAACATGCAGGCACGCATGGCCGAGGCCACGCGTCTGACGCAGGAGGGACGCCTCAACGAGGCGACCGCCCTCATCCAGAACGCCCTCGGGAACAACGTCCCGCCGGCGGGCTCTGGCACCGGGGCAGACGGGTTCAGCGCCCCCATAGACGTGACCTCCCGTCTCGTCGGGGGGACATCGCGGGGTCCGGCTGCCTCCTGGCGGGGCACCGGGCTGGGGCCCGACGTGTTCGCGCAGGCCACCCCGAACCTGCTCTCCCGCGGCGTGCAGCACCCGCCGGGGAGCCCGTTCGCGAAGACCGCGGCGGGAGGCGCCGGGGACGACGAGCAGTTCTTCACGCGCTCGTACAGCGGCGCCGCCGGCGCCCGCTCGTACAAGCTCTACGTCCCGACCGGCTACGCGGAGGAGGCGATGCCGCTCGTGGTGATGTTGCACGGCTGCACCCAGGACCCCGACGACTTCGCCGCCGGCACGCGCATGAACGCGCTCGCCGAGGAGCGGGGTTTTCTCGTGGCCTACCCCGCCCAGTCCCCCAACGCCAACATGCAGAAGTGCTGGAACTGGTTCCAGCCCGCGGACCAGGGGCGGGGCCGGGGAGAGCCGTCCATCATCGCGGGGATCACGCAGCAGGTGATCGAAGACTACGAGGTGGACGAGGGCAAGGTCTACGTCGCGGGGATGTCGGCCGGCGGGGCGATGGCCGCGATCATGGGCGCCGAATACCCCGACCTCTACGCGGCCGTCGGCGTCCACTCGGGGCTCGCCCCGGGCTCGGCGCACGACATGCCGTCCGCCTTCTCCGCGATGCGCCAGGGTAACCCCGGCGACCCGATGCCGAAAGCCGGGTCAAACGGGCACACCAAGGTCCTGCCGACCGTGGTCTTTCACGGCGACCGGGACGGGACCGTCCACCCGCGCAACGGCGACCGCCTGCTCGCCAACCTCACCGCCGGCGACGGGTCGTCCCTCAAGGTCTCGACACGCCAGGGAAGGGTGCCGGACGGGCACGCCTTTACCAGGATCTCCTACCGGGACAACGACGGGCGGTCCGTGGTCGAGCGCTGGAACGTCCACGGCCTCGGCCACGCGTGGTCCGGCGGGGGCCGTACCGGCTCCTACACCGACCCCAAGGGTCCCGATGCCTCCGCCGAGATGATCCGCTTCTTCCTCCAGCACGCCCGCGTGAGGTAGAGGAGAACGGTCAGCGAATTCCGGGTCGTGGGGCCCTCCGGAGGGGCCCGCGACCCGGTTGCCACTCACCGAGCGTCGAAGCTACTACCCGTACTCATTACTCCAACAACAAGCCTGCCGGCCTAACGGGGTTTGCGGATCTCGCATCCGGAGAAGCGGTCCTGGCCGAAGTCGAAGACCACGACGTCGCGGGGGCCGTTGCCGCACGAAATGGCGTCGCGCGTGCCGTCTACGGCCTCGATGCGGTCGCTCCCGGTGCCGCCGGTGAGGCGGTCGTTACCCGGGCTCCCGGCCACGATGTCCTCGCCGTCGGAGCCGTTGACCGTGTCGTCCCCCCGGCCGCCGACGAGCTTGTCGTCGCCGCCGTCCCCGTTTATGAAGTCGCCGCCGGCGTTCCCGCGGACGAGGTCCTGGCCCTTGAGGCTGTAGATATTATCCTGGCCGCCGCTGCCGAACATGCTGTCGGGCCCGTCGCTGCCGAGGCACTTGCCGCCGTTGCACGCGAGCGCCGCAGCCAGGGCCGTCCCGCCCGCGACCAGCACCATCGCCGCAACGACCGCCAGAAGAACTAACCGTCTCACTCCGTCCCCTCCCCACCGAGCGTTCCCGTCACCCAGGCAGCATAGCGGCCTTCCCGGCCAGGTGCCATACCCGGCCGGGCCTTCCGTCTACTCGACCGGCGGGCGACGCTCCAGGCTTCGGCGGGCGGTTTCGCCGTTTGGGGCGGTGACGCTGCGGGGTTTCTCGTCTTTCGGGTCGTCCCCGGAGGCCAGGCTAGCACCCCCGGCGAGGGCGCCGATGGTGCCGGCGAGGTCCTGGATCTCGGAGGGGACGACGAAGAGCTTGCTCGCGGGACCCTTGGCCATCTCGGGGAGGGCCTTCAGGTAGAGGTAGCGCAGAGACTCCGGGGAGAGGTCGGAGCTCTCGAGGCGCTCGAAGAGGGCTCCGGTCATCTCGATCTGGGCGGCCTGGACGTTGCGGTAGGCCGCGGCCTCGCCCTCCGCGCGCAGCACGGCGGCCCGCTGGTCGCCCTCGGCGCGCAGGATCGCCGACTCCTTCTCGCCCTCGGACTTCAGGATGGCGGCGCGCTTGTCCCCCTCGGCGGTGAGGATGGCGGCGCGGCGGGTCCGCTCGGCCTGCATCTGCTTCTCCATCGCCTGCTGGATGTCCCTCGGGGGTGTGATCTCCTTGAGCTCGACCCTCGTCACCCGGATGCCCCACTTCTCCGTCACCTCGTCCAGGATGGTGCGGAGCTTGCCGTTGATCTCGTCGCGGGAGGTCAGGGTCTTGTCCAGGATGAGGTTGCCGATCACGTTGCGCAAAGTGGTCTGGGTGATCTGCTCGAGCGCCAGGTGGAAGTTGGCGACCTCGTACTCGGACGCCCTGGCGTCCACGACCTGGTAGTAGACGACCGTGGAGATCTGCATCCCGACGTTGTCGTTGGTGATGACGGCCTGCGGCTGGAAGGCTATGACCTGCTCCCTGAGGTCGGTCTTCGGCAGCATCCGGTCCACGACGGGCACGACGAAGGTCAGCCCGCTCTCGGCGGTCCTGTGGTAGCGCCCGAGGCGCTGGACTATCGCCACGCGGCTCTGGGGGATGATCCTGATGCTCCTCGCCGCCACCAGAAACACGACGAACGCCAGTATCCCAAGCACGATCAGACCCGTCACCGCTCTCCTCCTTCTGTCTCTACCGGCTCGACCAGCGCGGTCAGCCCGTCGATGCCGAGCACCCGGACCTTCGCGCCCTCTCCTATTCCCTCACCCGAGTACATCGCCCGGGCCGTCCAGAACTCCCCACTCCCCACCCGGACGGTCCCTCGCCCTCCAGCCTCTATGGGCTCCGTAACCACCGCGCTCTCGCCCGTGATGCCCCGGTGCCCCGCGTAGCCTTCCCCGCCCCGCAGAGAGAGCCGGTTCAACAGGGCGGGCCGCAAGACCACCATGCTAAGGATGGACGCCCCGATGAAGCCGATGGCCTGCACCGTCAGCCCGAAACCCGCGAAGGCCATGGCGAGCGCCACGACCGCCCCGAACGAGAAGAAAAGCAAGAAGAAGGATACGGAGAGAAGCTCACCGGCAAAGGCCAGCCCCGCCAGCACCGCCCAGAAAATTATGTCCAGTCGAGGCTCCTTCCACTCCCGCCCCAAATTCTACACCACGCCGCGAGCAACCCCCCGCTTACAATACGGCCATGCCGGACAGCGACTTCAGCGCGGACCTCGAACGGTATATAGAAGGTCTTCCGGAACTCTCTCACCGGGGCGTCGGGTTCCTCGCCCGGGGCGAGTACAGCCTGAACTACCTCGTGCGGGGGGAGCAGGACCTCGTCGCCCGGCTCGTGACGGGCACCCAGATGGGCCTGCCGCTGGAGGAGCAGGCCCCATACGAGCATCACGCCCTGGAGCTACTCGCCGCCTCAAGCGTAACCCCGAGGCCTTACCACGTCGACCCGAACCCGGACGGCCTCCCCTACCCCCTGATCCTTGAAGAGTACCTGCCGGGCCGCCCCCTCGACTACTCCACAGACCTGCCCGCCGCCGCCCGCTGCCTCGCCGCCGTCCACGCCCTCGGCGTCCCCGAGAAGCATCGGCTCCAGGTCCACCCGGACCCGGCCCCCGCCATCCTCGAAGAGTCCCGCGGCCTCGCCGAACCCTACCTGTCGTGGGACGGCGCCGACGGCGAAAGCAAGACCGCCCTCCGCCGAGGCTTCGCGCGCATAGAGAGCTTCCTAGAAAGCTTCCTAGAAAGGAGAGACCTGTTCGCCGGCGGTGGCCTCACCATCGTCAACTACGACCTGAACACCCACAACTTCGTCGTGGGCGAAGCCGGCGGGGAGGCGAAGCTGCTCGACTGGGAGAAGGCCAGGATAGCGCCCCGAACCCAGGACCTCGCCCACTTCCTCCTCCCCACCACGACCCTCTGGCGCGACGAGACCGCGGCGCTTTTGTCGGAAGAGCAGGAGCGGGAGTTCGTGAAGGCGTACCTGGAACGTAGCCCCGTCGAGGACGAATCCCGGTTCTACGAGCAGCTCGGTGCGATGAAGACCATCGTCTCCTTGCGGGCCGTCTCGTGGTGCGCGTGGGCGGTGCAGGAGACCGCCAGGGCGGGGCGGCCCATAGCCAACGAGGAGACCCTGAACAGGAGCCGCCGGTACCTGGAGCCAGACTTCCTGAATGGGCTCTTCAAAGAGTGACGTGTAAGTGCCAGGATAGACTTAAGGAATCCGTAAGCGAGACCCGGCAAACGCTTTCCGACACCGTGCTACGATCCCCCCGATCCATCACGAGAGGAGACCATGCCCCCCACGCGCGTTGTGCTCGACTGCGACACGGCGAACGAGGTGGACGACCAGTTCGCCATCGCCCACGCCCTCGGGCAGCCGGAGGGCGTCCTCGACGTGCGGGGCGTGATCTCGGTCCACAACACGATCACGCACGGCCCCGGCTCCAGGGACATGTACCAGGACGAGGCCGGGCGGGTGGTGGGCCTCTGCGGGGGCGGCGTACCGTGCGTCCCGGGGGCGGACCGGCCCATGAACAGCCGGGACGAGCCCGTGCCGAGCGCGGGAATGGAGTTCCTCATCGACGAGGCCAGCCGGGGCCCGCTCACCATCGTCGCCACCGGGCCCGCGACGGACGTCGCCTCGCTCCTGGTCGCGGAGCCCGGCCTGCGGGAGAACGTCCGGGTCGTGTGGCTCGGGGGGTTCGGGGACGCGGAGGCTTACGGGCGCCACAAGTTCCACGAGCTAAACGGCCGGGCGGACATCGCGGCGTGGCGCGTCCTGTTCGAGGAAGACGTCGACCTGCTGCTGGTCCCGGGCTGGCCGGCTCCGGCGAAGCTCCAGGTCCGGGCGGCCCCGTTCGCCGCAGAGGTGCGGGCCATCGGCAACCCGATAGCCTCGTACCTGGCGGAGATCCTGGAGCTGTGGGTGGCCGAGTACGGGGGACCCATAGATCCTGAAGGGGAGAAGATCCTCTGGGACGTTGCCTGCGTCGCCGCCGTCGCCGACCCTGCATCCGTAACGGTCGAACGCCGGGCACTACCCACCCTGGACGCCGCCGCCGCCCACGACTACTCGCTGCCGGGCCGCGAGGTAGACGCGGTGGTCGACCTGAACGAGGGGCGGGTGCTGCGGGGCATGATGGAGGCGCTCGGACGTCACCCCGGGGGGACGCTGACCTGATCCGCGCCCGCCCGGTCAGCGTAGACCGGTGCGTGTAAGGCCGCCACAGTAAAACCTTCCCGATCAGGGTACATCGGAGTGACCATGCCTGGTAGAAAACTCGTCAACTCTCTGCTCATCGCGCTGCTGACGTTTGCGACCTTCGCGCTCGCGGCCTGCGGCGGGACCGGCGGCACGGGCTCTTCTTCGGGGGAGGATCGGCCTTTCCCGGAGCTGGAGAAGGCGGCCAAAGGGACGGAGGTCAACCTCGCCATGTACGGGGGGGACGAGGCGATCAACACCTACGTAGACGACTACGTCATCCCGGAACTGGAAGAGAAGCACGGCATAGAGCTCAGGCGCACGCCGCTCGGCGACACCGCCGATGCGGTCAACAAGCTGCTCAACGAGAAGCAGGCCGGCAAGGACGAGGGCACGATAGACCTCGTCTGGATCAACGGCGAGAA
>CADCUW010000288.1 GCA_902805985.1 uncultured Rubrobacteraceae bacterium | reverse complement strand
CGTCGCGATGTTCGCGCTGCTGTTCGCAGGGGCGCTCGGCGTCTACCGCTCCCAGTCGGAGAGGCTTGGCAGGATCGCAAAGGCCGGGGCCATCCTGACGCTGGCGGGCTTCGGGCTCTCGGTGGCCGGGGGCCTGACCATCATCGTCGTCGGCCTCGCCGTCGGTGACGAGGCGACGCTCGGGGTCCTGGACGTGATCACCCACCCCCTCGCCCAACTGCTGTACACGCTCGGCTCGGCGATCTTCGGCGTCGCCCTCTTCCGCAAGGGCACGCTCCCGAAGCCGGGCGCCCTGCTCGCCGCGGCAGGACCGGTGGCGCTCTTCGCACTGTTCATGACGGGCAACCAGCAGGCGACGGGCCTCATCATGGCCTCCGTGGTGGCGACGGGCCTCGGTTGGGTCCTCCTCGGACTCGGCCTTCGCAGGGAGCAGGGGCTCTCCGGGGCGGTGCTCCCCATAGCGGAGCGACCCGTCGGGCCGACGAACCCGGCGGCTTAGACCAGACGACAAGAGAAAGAAAGGACGGAGAGATGTCGCAGAAGGCCCTCAATCGTCTGAGCGGGTTGGCCCTGATGGCGGCGTTCCTTCTCTCCCTCACCGGTGGTCTGCTGCATCGCGGGCAGAACGTGGCCTAAAGTAGGCTACGACGCCCCGAAACGGAGAGTTGTCCTCAGCCCCGCCGACGGATTCAGGCCGGGAACGACCTACGTCGCCACCGTCGAGGGCGGGAGCGGCGGGGCCGGGGACATTGCCGGCAACCCCTTGCCCGCGGAGAAGACCTGGTCCTTCACGGTGCGCCGGTGAGCGGCCGGCCGCGACAGTCGCTAGAGTTCGAGAAAGGGAGGTGCGAGAGATGATGTTTACCCTGATCTTCACGCTCTTCGGCGTCCTCATGTGGGCCGCCGCCGGGGTGCTCGTCTACTTCAGGCGCAGGCAGGTGCGCAAGACCGGGCTCATGCGCGACACGGAGACCACGCCGGCGGCGGGGGTGGCGTCCCTCGCTGCCGGCACCCCCGCCGCCGGCACCCCGGTCGAGGTCAAGGGCACCTTGCGATGCGAGGAGCCGCTGACCAGCGAGATGGCGGGGCGGAGGTGCGCCTACTATGTCTCGCGGGTGATCCGGGAGTACCGGGAGACCGAGCGGGACGCGGACGGGGACCTCGAGACCCGGAGGCGCACGCAGGTGGTGGCCGAGAGCGAGCGGTTCGCCCCGTTCTCGGTGGAGGACCCTTCGGGGACGGTGGGCGTGAGCGGCGAGGGGGCCGAGGTGGACGCCCTGGAGGTTACGAACCGGTTCGAGGAGGGCGAAGGCGGGGAGTCAGGCTTCACGATAGGTGGCGTTACCATCAACATGGGCGAGGGCGAGCGGACCATCGGCTACGGGCACGTGGAGAGCGTGCTGCCCGTCGACGTGCCCGTCTACGTGCTCGGGGTCGTTCGGGAGGACGGGCGGATCGGGTCACTCGAAGAGAGGGGCGAGAGGGGCGGGTTCCTGATCAGCCACCGCTCCAAAGAGGAGTTGGGCAAGGGCTACAAGAGGGACGCCCTCGTGCTCGGCCTGGTGGCCGCGGGCCTGTTCGTATTCGGGGCCGTGTTCCTCGCCGTCGGGTTCGGGGCCGGGCTGCTCGCCGCCGGCGCGGAGCACGTCGCCCTGGGAGTCGCACACTACTAAGGAGGATTGGTGGATCTCTCTGGCAAGGTGGCGTTGGTGACGGGGTCTTCGCGCGGGATCGGGCGCGAGGTGGCGCGTGGGCTGGCGGGGAAGGGCGCGCGCGTAGCCGTCCACTACCGCGCCGACCGCGAAGCGGCGCGGGAGACGCTCGCCTCCCTGGACGGGGGCGACCACGCGGTCTTCGGGGCAGACCTGTCCGACGCCGGGGCGGCGCGCGACCTCATCGAGGGTGTCGCCCGCGAGATGGGCGGGATCGACGTGCTCGTCAACAACGCGGGCATCTTCGAGGCCCACCCGGTCCCTGAGGTGGACTACGAGGGGTGGCAGGACGCCTGGTCCCGGACCATCGCGACCAACCTCATCGGCCCGGCGAACCTCTCCTTTCTGTCAGCCCGGATCATGATGGAGCGCGGTGGCGGGCGCGTGGTGAACGTCTCGTCCCGCGGGGCTTTTCGCGGCGAACCCGAGACCCCGGCCTATGGCGCGAGCAAGGCCGGCCTGAACGCCATGAGCCAGTCCATGGCCCAGGCGCTCGCACCCCACGGCGTCTTCTTCTACGTCGTCGCCCCCGGCTTCGTGGAGACCGAGATGGCGGACGCTTTGCTGCGGGGGCCCGAGGGAGAGGGGATACGGTACCAGAGCCCCCTGGGCCGCGTCGCCACCCCGGGGGAGGTCGCGAAGACGGTCGTGTTTCTGGCCTCAGAAGCCCCGGACTTCATGACCGGCGCCATCGTCGACGTCAACGGGGCCTCATACCTCAGGTCTTGAGGCCGGCCCGCACGGGCAGATAGACTGTAGTCGGCGGCCCGGGCGACCATACGGTCTCTCCGCCGCCCCTTCGTGGTGCGTCGAGAAGTGGGGGATCTGTTGTTGGTGGAGACAAACTTCGTTCTGTTCCTGACGGCCTCGCTCGTCGTGATCCTGGCGCCGGGGCCGGACAACATCCTCGTCCTCACGCGGGGCGTGACGCAGGGACGGGGCGCCGCGCTGATCTCCGCCGCTGGGGCCAGCCTGGGGCTGGTGGTTCACTCCGTCTTCGCGGCGGTCGGCCTCTCGGCGCTGCTGGCGCAGTCTGCCGTTGCCTTCTCTGTGGTCAAGTACGCCGGTGCTGCGTACCTCATCTACCTCGGCGTCCGGGCGCTGCTCGACCGGGGGAGCTTCGCCCTGCCGCGGGAGGAATCCCCGATGGGCCTCCGAAAAGTCTTTACGCAGGCCGTGGCCTCCAACGTGCTCAACCCCAAGATCGCCGTGTTTTTCCTGGCGTACCTGCCGCAGTTCGCCGACCCCGCGACGGGCGGCACGGCCCTCCAACTGCTCATCTTTGGCCTGATCTTCGCGCTGCTCACCCTGGCGCTCTTCTGCGCCTTAGCGCTCTTCTCGGGGACCGCAGGCTCGTGGTTGAGGACCCGCCCGAAGTTCGCGGCCGGGCTGGGATGGCTTACCGGGGGCGTCCTGATCTCCCTCGGCCTCCGCCTGGCCCTTCAGGACCGTCAGTAGACCCCGACACCCGCCCAAGACGCCTGAAGCCTCTAATTCAACACATCACTCTCAGCGCGGCCGGTTCGACGTGGAAGGTCATCGGCAGCTCTCCCCAGAGCTCGCCGTCGATCTGGACCGGGACGTGGTCGCCCGCGGAGTCGGCGTGGACCTCCGTGGTCTTGAAGGACTCCATCGCGCGGTTGAGGGGCCTGCGGAAGATGATGCCCCAGAAGACGTCGGGCCGGAGGAGCTCGCCCACGCGCTCGACGAGGACGGTCTCCAGCTTGCCGCTGGTGAGGAGGCCGGGCCCTGTCACCCTGTAGTCCCCGCCGTAGTAGTGGCCGTTGGCGACGATGGCGAACCTCGCCGTACGGACGTCGTCGCCGGAGGAGATCCTGACGGGCGGGAACCTGTTACCGAAGAGGACCCGAAAGGCCGCCATCTGGAAGGCGAGGCCCCTCAGGTAGCGCTTCTGGCGCGGCGTCACCTCGCCGACGACCTTCGCGTCGAAGCCAACGCCCGCCATGCAGGCGAAGCGCCGCTCGTTGCCCGCCTCGTCCGTGGCGACCCCGAGGTCGACCCGCGTCTCGCCGCCCTCCATGATGCGCCGGCAGGCCCCCTCCACGTCCAGCGGCAGCCCGAGCTCGCGGGCCAAGACGTTCGCCGTGCCGAGGGGCAGGATGCCGAGCGTGGCCTCCGGGGAGAGGCCGTTTATTACCTCGTTTACCGTGCCGTCGCCGCCCGCCGCCACGACGAGGCGCTCCCCGGCCCCCGCCGCGAGCTCCGTCGCGTGGTTCGGGCGCTCCGTGTTCAGGACCTTTACGGAGAGGCCGCCCGAGCGCAGGGCTTCCGCGTGGCGTTCCAGGAAATCCCGGTCGCCCGCGCGCCCGGAGTTCGGGTTCCCGATAATGACCGCGTCAGAGGTGGCTCTCATCCTTCATACTATAGTCCTTTTACCGGCGACGGATCTGGCGTAACATAAGGGTTATGGATGGATTCGTGGTTCCCGGTGTGGGTGTGGACGTGGTTGACGTCGAGCGGATGAGGTTCGCCCTCGAACGCACGCCGAGGATTCGACAGCGCCTCTTCACGCCCGATGAGATCGCCTACTGCGAGAAGTTCCGCTTCTTTGACCGCCACTACGCCGGGCGCTGGGCCGCCAAGGAGGCCGTCACCAAGGCCTTGGGGTGCGGCCTGATCCAGTGGAACGGCGTCGAGGTCGTTCGCAAGCCGCGCCAGGCCCCGACGGTCCGCATAACGGGACGCAAGATCCAACGCTTCGCCGATATGGTCGGCATCCGCGAGGAAGACCTCCACCTCTCCATAACCCACTCAGAGCTCTCCGCCGTCGCCGTCTGCGTCGTGCGCAAGGAGCAGTGAAGCTCTACACCGCCGACGAGATGTCCCGCGCGGACGGCGGGGCCCAACACCTCGGCATCCCAGGCGGCGTCCTCATGGAACGCGCCGGCGTAGCGATGGCCGAAGAGGTCATGGCCCGCTACCAGGCCCGCCGGATCCTCGTCGTCTGCGGCGGCGGCAACAACGGCGGCGACGGCTTCGTCATCGCCCGCGAACTCCAGCGGGCCGGCATAAGGGTCTCCGTGGTCGCCACCAAAGACGGGTACTCGGGCGACCCGGCGACGAACCTGGAGGTCCTCCGGAACCTCCTGGTCCCGATCGACGGGCCGGAATGTCTCGGCGGCCTGCTCGAGAACGCGGACCTCGTCGTGGATGCGTTGCTCGGCACCGGCTTCTCCGGAAAGGTGCGGGAGAAGGAAGCCGGGCTCATCCGCCAGATAAACGATTCGCCGGCGGCGGTCGTGGCCGTCGACGTTCCTTCCGGGGTGGACGGCTCGACCGGCGAGGTCGCCGGGGAGGCGGTGCGGGCCGATTTGACGGTCTGCGCGCACGCGGCGAAGGTGGGGTGTGTGATCTCCCCCGGCCGGAGGCACGCCGGGGAGACGGTCGTCGTAGAGATCGGCATCCCGCCGGAGGCCGACGTCGAGCCCTCCATCTCGTGGACGGGACGGGCTACCCTCAGCGGCCTCGTCCCGCGCACGGGGGACCCGGCCCACAAGTACTCGGCGGGAGCGGTGATGGTGGTCGCGGGCTCCAGGGCTATGACCGGCGCCGCCGTGATGAGCGTGCGCGGCGCCGAGAGGGCCGGCTGCGGCATAACCTTTCTCGCGACCTCCGCCGGCGCGGCCCCCGCCGTTGACATCGCGCTCACCGAGACCATCGTCTATGGTGTCGAGGAGGACGAGTCCGGCGGCATGAGTCCTGACGCGGCCGGGGAGATCCTGGACCGTTCCGGGCGGGCGACGGCGCTCGTCGTCGGGCCGGGCATCGGCTCCGGAGAGGAGGGCCGCCGCCTGGTCGAGGCCCTGCTCGCGGGCACGGACGTGCCCGTGCTCCTGGACGCCGACGCCGTGACGAGCCTCGCCGGCACGCACGTTCTCGCCGGCAGAGACGCCCCGACCGTCGTGACGCCCCACGCCGGCGAGCTCGGCCGCCTTCTCGGCTCTGGGGCTGCGGGGGTCTCGGCCCGCAGGCTCGCCTCGGCGAGAGAGGCCGCCCGGGATAACGGCTG
>CADCUW010000287.1 GCA_902805985.1 uncultured Rubrobacteraceae bacterium | reverse complement strand
TGAGCCCGACGAGGGCACCGGCGGCGAGATAGGAGATGGGATCCAGGGCCATGGTAGAGAGCATCGCCAGGCTCATCACCCGTCCGGTGACGTGGGGTTCGGAACGCTCCTGCAGCCAAGAGATGTTGACGACCGCAAGGAAGCTGGCCGCTGCTCCTACCGCCACGGCAAGCGAGCCTGCTACCAGCAGATTCGGGGCGAAGGCGAACGCGCCCAAGAAAACGCCTAGCGCTGCGGTCAGCGGCAGCTCGATAAGCCCCCTGCGCCGGATGCGCCCTAGAGAGCCGGCGCCCAGCGCACCGAGCAACGCCCCGACACCCGCCCCGGCCACCAGCGTCCCGAAAGCTCCCGCGCCGCCGAGGCGGGTCTCCGCCAGGATGGCACCACCTACGTAGAGCGGACCGACCATCGCGAGGTTGATGCCGACAAGGATCAGCATGATCGCCCTTATCACGGGGTCGCCCCACGCGTAGCGCATCCCCTCGACGAGTGACGCCAGGGTACCCCCGTCTTGCGCGTCCTCCGCGGCAGCCGTCGACGTGGAGAGGGGCGACGCGTGGGCCCTGATGAGGGTCAGAAAGATGACGGTGGATACGGAGAACAGAAGCGCCTTGACCGCGAAGCTCGCGCCCAACCCGAGCGTAGCCACCAGCGAGCCGGCGAGGGCGGGACCGAGGATGCTGCTGATCTGTTCCGCGCCTTGGGTGAGACCGTTGGCCGCTTCGAGATCTTCCGGTTTGGCCAACCTGGGCACGAGTGCCATAGAAGCAGGATAGTAGAGGGCATCCATCGCGCTTAGGCAGCCTGCAAGCACGTAGACGTGCCACACCTGCGTGGCATCGGCGAAGACCAGAGCGGCCATGCAGGCGAGCAGCACCGTCCTCCCGGCGCCCGCCGCGGCCGCCACCCCGGCCGCCGACAACCTGTCGCTCGCCACCCCGCCAAGCGGCATCAGCAACAAGCCCGGCACCGAAGCGACCGCGAGCACGACGCCCAGGCCGGAACCGGCACCCGTGATCTCCAGCACGAGCCACGTCAGGGAGACGAGAAAGGCCTGATCGGCGAGCATCGAGAGAGCGGCGGACCCCCAGAGACGCCTGAAAGCGCTTCTGTTGAGCGGTTTGAGAAGGGCGACCCCGCCCGAAGATCTCAGCACCCTCGCCTCACCCGGAACTCGCACACAAGCTTCCCCCCGACTCAAGAAGATTATGTCTCGTAGTATTGTTTAAACAATATGACCTATGGTATCGTATTTTCAACAACGGGGTCGGGGCGTGCCAACGGGGCGGCAACATGCACATAGCGAAAAAGTTTGAGGGGCTGCTAGAGACGTACCGGCGTCCCGATGGTCGCCGGTGGTCCGGTCAGGAGATCGACGAGGCTACGGGGGGTATCGTCACCCGCTCCTACGTTACGAACCTCAGAAAAGGACGGATAGAGAACCCCGGTTACGAGAAGCTGCGTGCCATCGCCCGGGCGCTCGGGTTCCCGCCGGAGGTATGGTTCGCGGACGAGTTCGATGGAGAGGGCGAGGCGAAAGCGGAGCCCGGGCTTCGGGGCGTTCGGGAGAAGGTCGAGCACCTCTTCGAGGTCGTAGAGAACGAGAGCACTGGGAGGCCATACACAGAAGCTGAGGTGGCCCGGCTGAGTTTCGGGGCTCTCGCAGAAAAAGACGTCCAGGCGATCAGGACGGGCACACGGCCGGATCCTTCGGTGGACCAGGTAGTGGCGCTCGCCGACGTGTTCGGCGTGCACCCTTCATACTTTCTGGACCGTTCGAAGAGCCCACCGCTGCTCGACAGCGAGGCCATGGAGATCTTCCGTGACGAGACCGTCAGCGCCATAGCTCACAGGAGCTTGAACCTGCCGGATCGCGAGCGGCAGATGGTCCTGAACATCATCCGGCAGTTCGAGCAACTGCACCGGGAGGGTGACGATGGGTGACTCCGCCTGGTCGCGCATTCCGGGCGTCGCGCGGCTGTCGCGGTGGCGGACAGGACACGAGCTTTCCCCATCCCCTGACCGCAGGCCTTTGCTGACCCCCGAGTAGTTCCAGGAGGAACTGGAGATACTCGGCCTGTCCGGCGTGAGCTTCGGGCCGGAGGATTATATGCTTGCCCTCTCGGACTACCTGGGTATCTCGATCTCGATGCACGTCATACAGGACGAGACCTGCCCGGAACTCTCCCGGCAATTGGCGCTCTCCGGGCGATTGGGAGAGGTTCGGTTTTCGGAGGAGATCGGTGTTGCGGCGATCTTCTTGCCGGGCAGTCTGCCTCCCCTGGTGGCGGACCTCACGTTGCTGCACGAGCTCGGTCACCTTGCAGCCGGAGACCTTCTGGTCGCCCATGGCGGTGGAGAAGACAGATGTGTCTACTCTGGGCTTTGCCGCAGGAGGCTGGCGCAAGCCCGACCCTTCGCTTCAGAGCAGCTGCGTGAGCAGGAGGCGAACCTGAGAGCTTCTTATGCCCTCGTCGCCGGTTCTCTGGGGACGGAGAACCCTTACGTCCACGACCTGTACAACCTCCCGTGAGCGCCGCGCAAGAGCAAGCCGCCCTTCTGGGATCACTGTGCCTCGCCACGTCGGTGGTCATCGCCACCATAATGATTTTTTCGCGCGTGAGCCGCTTCGGCGTGTTCGCGACGGTCAATTTCCTATTCGCGGCGGCGCTCTTCTGGACACAGGTTGCCTACGGCTTCTCCGGCTGGCGCTCGGAGATCGTTGCGGCCGCGACGTCCGAGCTACCCGGCGTCTTGCTCGTGTGCTGGGTCTGCCTGGCCCAGGTCGGCGGTCTGCCCGGGCGCCTCTCTGCGCGGCCGATCGGGCCGGTAATCCAGCGTCCTCGGCCTCGGAGGCTACTGTGGATGTCCGCGGTAGTCCTATCTGTAGCCTGGATTTGCGGAACCATCGTCGGGTTGATATGGCCGTCCCCGGCGTTGCAAGCCTACGCTTCCGCGCCGATCCAGTTCCTGCTCTTTAAGTGGCCCATCTCCTTCTCACAGGGAGCATGGGCCGGCCTCGCGGCTCTTGTGTTTGCGCTGGCGGTGAGGTCGCCGGCGAGCGCCGCCATCCTGAGGCTCAGGAACGGAGCGTTCGCCAGTAGCATGCTGGCCTTTGCCCTTATCGCCGCGGAATCCGCGGCCTTCGCCGGGGTGCGCCTGTGGGTCGACGAGGGACGGCGGGGCGTGCTCGAGTTCATGCTCGGACTCGAGGCAGCGCTGGCCGTGTTGTGTTTTGCGGCCCTGGGCATCGGTCTCGCCCTTCGCTACACGCCGTCCGTCGCGACGACGGTGCTAGGCAAGATGCACACCGCCTGGATACCCGCCAGGGAGCGCTTCGAGTCGTTCAGGTGGCGGGTCTCCGCCGGTGGCGGCAGCCGGGGGGTGATCCGCGCCTCCTACATCCTGGAGGAGGCGGCGCGGTTGGCCCGCCTGCCGAAGCCGGACAATGACAGGGCACTCGCGACTATCCAGCTGCTGGCCGTCATGAGGGACCCTTCGGCGGAGACGGGCCGGGTAACCCCCGCCGCGGCGCGGGACCTCTATGAGATGCAAGAAGAGCTATCGCGCGACGACGTTTTGTGGGCGAAGATCGGGGCGGCGATGCGCGGCCGTTCGGGGGCGGGTTCGTCCCGAGTCGGTGCCTCCGGGACCTCACAAGAGGTGCTAGGAGTCGCCTTGGATTTGATCGAGCCCAGAGCAGAGCCCCAGGAGAGGGTCCCGCGGCCGCTCTGGTCCTGCCTGGTTGCCGTGGCCGCCGGGGATGCGGGCCTCGTAGACCCCGCCGTGGTGCGCGCACGGTTCGGGTCCCATATGACCTTCGATGCCGCGTCGAAGATCTACGAGGACGCGAAAGAGGTGATGCGTTCTAGAACCCTGAGGGGACTGTAGCGAGAGGCGAAGGGCAAGACTAGAATGATTGTTGGCGGAGCGTCAGCCCCTTCCGCAGGGGAGTGGTGCTAAAGGCACCGCGATAGAAGGAGGGGGATTCTGTTGCAGGACAAGAACGCGGGTACTCGCAAGCTCTTCGAGGCATCTTCCGGGAGCCCGGGCCTCGTTGAGCTGGCCAGGGCACGCATGTCCAGGGAGCACCGGCTCTCCGACGAGGTCCACGCCGCCCAATACGCAGCGGCCTCGCTCGGTCATACGCCATACGTCGCCCTGCCGAACGTTGGCGTAATCGTGGTGCAGAAGAGGGGCTGGGGCTGCTGAGAACTTTTCGCCTCCCTCGACACTAGATGCGTTCGGATTCGGAGCGTCCCGCTTGCGCCGCGTCGCCGTGATTGATGCTCGCGAGATCGAAAGGGAGGCCGAGCGGGATGTCCTCTCCCTTCCCGTCGCCAGGGACGCGGCGTTCGAGGCGCTCTATTCCTACGTTGCTGTCGACGAACCTGCCGTTCACCTGATGCCGATGCACTTCTGTCCCGCAGAACAGGTCCGCGCCGTGGGTTTCGAAGCCCTGCACACCCTCGGAGTGGCGTCCAAATTGGAGTACGTTCGGAGCCGCTGGATCGACGAAGTCGTCGATGCCGGGATGCCAGCATCGCTGTCTTCTGCGCACCGGCTGCATGCCGGGCTTCTAGATTTGATCGAGGCCCGCTACGCCGAGGCGCTCGGCGACAGGATCCACCGCTTTCGCCGGAAGCTCGTCGAGCTTCACGCGCGGCACGCGATGTCCGTGGCCGCGACGGGGCTCCTCTGCGGGGTCGGCTCCGGACGCCGAACTTCGAGGATTACGTCGAGCACGCCCGTGCCCGGCACGGCCCGTACGGGGCGCCGGTCGACGCTGTTCTGCTCCTTGCGGGGGCCCCCGACGAGGTGCTTCGTTCGGCGAAGGTCTCCTGGCACAACTGGGCGCTCGGCGTGCAACTCTACGACGACGCCGTCGACGTGGAGGAGGATTTCGGCTCCGGCGCCCCGAGTTGGACGGTGCTTCGGGCGCTCGGAGACCTGAGCCGGGGACAGGAGAGTGCGCCTACGGCGTCGCCCGAGTCTGACGCGTTCTACGTAGCGGCACTCAAGAGGGGGGCCGTCTTTGAGACCCTGCGCCGGGCCGAGTGGTTCCTTCGTCAGTCGGCCCTCACCGCCGAGGGCAGGTTCCCCACTTGGGTGGCCCTGCAAGAGGCATGCCTGGACCAGACCCGAAAGCTGAGGGAGGACCTACAGGCGCTGGTGCCGGCGACGGGAGGCCCGTGAACCACCCATCCGGACACCGGCAGATAGAGCGGCTGCTGGTTGGCGTCTCCGGCTCCGCCGCGGTCTTCAACCTGCTCTCCTACCTGGTGGTTTTGCGTGAAACCCTGACCAAGGAGATCAGGGTGATAATGACCGCCGCCGCGGACGACCTGCTGCCGGCTACCACGGTCGCGTACGTCTGCGACGGGGTCTTTCTGGACGGCCCGCCGGGCATAGAGAGGAGGCCCGGACACCTGGAGCTCGCCCGGTGGGCCGAGGCGTTCGTGATCCTGCCGGCGTCGGCGAACGTGCTTGGTCAGGCCGCCAACGGCCTCGCCCCGAACCTGCTGACGACCACCATACTGGCCTCCGCGGAGCCCGTGATCTTCTGCCCGAACGTCAACGATGCCATGTGGCGCAAGCCGGCCGTTCAACGGAACGTCGAGACCCTCTGCGCCGACGGGCACCTGATGATCCAACCCGAGCGGGCGAGGGTCTATGAGGTGGAGGCCGGGGAGATGCAAGAGAGCTGGGCCATGCCGGACCCGGAGAGGCTCGCGGAACGATTGAA
>CADCUW010000286.1 GCA_902805985.1 uncultured Rubrobacteraceae bacterium | reverse complement strand
GCGTCTCAACATCGGCCCTCAGTAGCGACAAGCCGTAGTTGAAAAACCAGGCACCAAAAGCGACCGCAACGACGAAGACGAATAACAGCAGCACCTGCAACGTGCCTCCTCCCGCTCTAAGTTGGGGTTTCATAACCAACGCTACTACCACCGGCAAGACACTTCTTTCTCCCGCACAAGCCGTAGGCGGTGGTGGTTTGCGGAACCCAACATGTGGTTCGGTCTGAAGGGGCTATCGCTCTGTTCGGACTTAGTATTTCGCGATGACCCACACCGCGTGGATGATGCCTGGGACGAAGCCGAGGATTGTCAGCAGGATGTTGATCCAGAAGTGCTTGCCGATGCCAACCTGCAAGAACACCCCCAGGGGCGGTAGCAGTATGGCGAGCAAGATGCGCAGCAAATCCATCAACTGCCTCCTTCTGTCTGTTTAGCTTCCCTTTCTATTACGCTGGCCAACCCCAGCGGTTGCGAGCACGGGGGTGCCCGAGATGGGTCAGACCTTGGCGGGTACGATCACCGACGCGCCGCAAAACACCCATATCTTGGGCCACCGCAGCGTTGCCTGCTACATGACGTATAGCATGCATCGACACGCTCGGGCTGCTAGGCTGATGCGGGGGATAGGACACCCGTTGGTGCGACCGGACAAGGGGCAGTGGCGTGAGGGAAGCGGAAGGCGGGACAACCGGGGCCAGGACGAGGACCGTGCGCTGGATCGAGTCGCTGTGGGAGGGCACGAACACCACCGCAAGGGAGGAAGACAAGAAGGAAGAGGTCTTGGCTGTGTTCTGCGAGTTGGCGAGGCAGTCCAGGAGCGGGGAGGAAGTCCACGAGTACGTGCCCTGGCAGCCTCTGTGGTAGCGGTGGGTGTTTGCTCAGTGGACCTTCGGTGGCTCCAACAAACCGAACGCGTCCGACTCGGCTGACAGGCCCAAATCCGCGAGATCGAGCGCGTACGCTAAGGTCTCGGCCAGTGCCTCGTACTCCGGCGAATCGGCAGCCAGATTATTGGCCTGCATCATCACTACGGCCAGGTTGTCCATCAACGCTTCTACCTTGGCTTCCACTACGCGGTCCCCTTACCGATCCGTCACCAACTTCCACGTAACCTACGTGGGAGCGACGATCTTGGTTCACACCCACTGACAACCGGCACCAAGCCCTACCCTTCCAACTTGCACCGCCCCCGCTGCCTGTGGACCCTCCTCCTGCGGAGCGCCTCGTGCGGTACCCGGCACCTGCGGCTCGCGGTTCGCTCTTCAAACAGCGACAGGCCGTATCCGATGGCCGAGGTCGCGAAGGCCGCTGTCAGGACGAAGACGAAGAACGACAAGACCTGCAAGATGATCCCCCCTCCCGTTTCGGTCGGGGCGTTATAACAAACGCTACAGGGAGCGGCAAGGACGTTCTCTTTGCCGCACAACTCCTGGGTAATTGGGTAGCCCGTGGCCCAACATATAGCGAGGGGAAAGAGGGAACCGGAAAAGGTCGTGCCTCGGGCGATGGATCGGGCAGACCAAAATTACCCCCCTATACGTGCATTCTGACGGGCCTGAGAGCCCCCCTATAACATCTTCGAAAAACGGATTCTGATCCCCGGGGGCTTACGAGAGGACTACTGGAACCGTAGGAGCCGAATTTGAGGCCTATCCCCCGAAATGTTTACCGACGATTTGCCTTCCTCAGGGCTCGTCTAGGGGGGTAGGTTGTGCTGCCTCTCGGCCACGATGCCACCGCCTGGGGACACCACGAGCGCCCACGGCCGAAGCGCCGGGTCGGGAGCGCGAGGGTTCCCCAGCGCGTCCTATACCGTGGCCTGTTTTTGACAGCTTCGCGACAGCTAGGGGGTGGTCAAAGGCGTTCTGCCTCGTATACTTCCGTGCGAGGATTCGCAATAGGTAAAGGAAAACGTCAGGCCGTTCTCCTGTTCAAGCGGCGTTCGAGGCCGTTTGCCAGGTAGATCAGGGGCAGGCAGATCGCCAGGTAGAAGAGCGCCGCTGCCACGAGAGGCGTCGAGTTAGCCGTAGCTGACTGGAGCACCCGCGCCGAACGCAAGAGCTCTTCCAGGCCTATCACTGAGACGATGGACGTATCCTTTATGAGCATCACGAACTCGTTGGTCAATGGGGGTATGACGCGCCGGAAGGCTTGCGGGACGATGATGTGGCGCATGGTCTGGGCGTAGGTGAGCCCCGAGGCCCGCCCCGCCTCCATCTGGCCCCTGTCTATGCTCTGAATGCCGGAGCGGAAGATCTCCGCGACGTAGGCCGCGCTGTTCAACGTGAGCGCTATGAGGCCCGCGAAGAACAGGCTCTCTATCCGGATACCGATGTTCGGCGTGGCGAAGTAGATGAAGATTATCTGGATCAGGAGCGGGGTCCCCCGGAAGATGTCTATGTAGACCTGGGCGGGGGCTGAGAGTAGCTTCGAGCGCCCTATCTTCATTAGCGCCAGCACGAGCCCGAGAATTATGCCCAGGATCTCCGCCAGGAGCGCCAGGAGGATGGTGATGAGGAACGCTTGCAGGAGCGAGTCGAAGTTCTGGAGGACTACCCCGAGGTCCAGGTAGCTCTCCCGGATGTTCTGCAGGCTGAAGAAGCTCGGGTCGAACTCTACCGGCAACTCGAACGGCACCGCCCCACCCCCCTACCGGATGCTACTGCGGTATCTCTTCGGGGGCGCGGCCGATCCACTTCTTGTAGATCTCCTCGTAAGTACCGTCTTCTTTTATCTCGGCGAGCGCCTCGTTCACGTCCTGGCGCAGGTCGGAACCCTTGGGGAAGGCTATGCCGTACTGCTCGCCGGTGGCGATGACCTCGACGATCTCAAGCTCCCCGTCGCTGCTGTTCACCTCGTCCTGGGAGACGGGCAGGTCGTTGATGATCGCGTCGATCTGGCCGTTGTTGAGGGCGGCGAACGCGTCCTCTATGGTGTCGAAGGTGCGGATCTCGCCGGTGATGTCGCCCTGCTCCTCGAACTCGTTGGCCTTGATCTCGCCGGTAGTGCCGATCTGGACGCCGACGGTGGCGTCCCCGATCTCACCCACGGAACCTATGTCGGAATCGCTGGGCACGAGCAGGGACTGGTCGGCGTTGAAGTACGGCTCGGAGAAGTCTATTTGCTTCTGACGTTCCGGCGTGATGGTCATGGCTGAGATGACGGTATCGTACTGGTTGTTGCGCAGGCCGCCGATGATGCCGTCGAAGGTGACGTTCTGGTACTCGGGCGTGAATCCGGCGCGCTTGCCGATCTCGTCCATGAGATCTATGTCGAACCCGACGGGCTCGCCGTCCTGCTCGAACTCGAAAGGCGGGTATGCGATGTCGGAGGCCACGGTGATGTCTTCTCCGCCACCCCCACCGCCCCCGCCGCTACCGCCGCAGGCGGCGAGCGCCACCATCAACGCCGCCGCGAGAACGAATAGCGGCAGAACCCTCCCGAACAAACTCTTTGCCATAGAGACGCCCTTCTCCGTATCCAACGGGACCTCCGCGTAGCGGGGTCCCGGATCGTGGTTTCTAGAAAGGCAATATAGTTACGCGACGTTCCCTGGTCAAGCGTCGGGCCGGTGCCCGTGCTACGGTGCCGCCCTGCTCGTCGGCTCTGTTTTGTAGGGAGATCTCATGACGGACCTTGACCGGAAGCTCGTAGACGCCGTGGCCCGCGAGGTCGATGCCCGCAGCCCCGACGCGGTGCGGCTCCTGCGGGAGCTGGTCCGCGTCCCCTCGACGACGGGCGAGGAGGGGGCCGTTCAGGAGAAGGTCGAGCACGCCTTCCGCGGACGCGGCCTGGAGGTTGACGTGTGGGAGGCGACGCGCGATGAGGTCGAGCCCTACCGCGACCACGTCGGGGAGCAGGAGGCGTACGAGGGTCGTCCGAACGTCGCCGGCACCCGGCGCGGGCTGGGTGGCGGCCGGTCGCTGCTCCTCAACGCCCACATGGACACCGTAGCACTGGGCGAGCCTGCGGCCTGGGGTCACGAGCCGCTCGGGGGCGAGGTCGTCGGGGAGAGGCTCTACGGCCGGGGCTCCTGCGACATGAAGGGCGGGCTCGTTACCCACCTCGCGGCGCTCGACGCGCTGGAGGCCGCCGGCGTCGAACTCCAGGGTGATGTAACGGTGACGGCGACGGTGGGGGAGGAGAACGGGGGAGTCGGCGCCCTCTCGGTCGTGCTCCGGGGCTACCACGCCGACGCCGCCCTCATAACCGAGCCCACGCGCCTGCGGCTCGTGCCGGCCCAGGGGGGCTCGCTCGTCTTCCGTCTGACCGTCCCCGGGCGCTCCGCCCACGCCGCCGTCCGCGACGAGGGCGTCTCGGCCCTGGAGAAGTTCGTCCCGCTCTTCGAGGCGTTACGCGAGCTGGAGCGGGAGCGCAACGCCACACTCTCCCACCCGCTCTACGACCACCTGGAGAACAAGGTGCCCATCAACGTAGGCGTCGTGCGGGCCGGCAACTGGGCCTCGACCGTGCCGGAGGAGCTCGTCGCCGAAGGCCGGGCCGGCCTGATCCCGGGCGAAGAGGTGGACCACTTCAAGGGCCAGGTGATGGAGCGCCTCTTCGACGTCGCCGACAGGGACCCGTACCTGCGCGAGCATCCCCCGACCCTGGAGTGGTTCGGCGGCCAGTTCGCCCCATCCGAGGTGCCGCCCGACGCCCCGATCTGCGAGGCCGTCAAGAGGGCCCACGCCCTTGCTACGGGAGGGGAGCCCGTCGTCGAGGGCGTCTCCTACGGGGCGGACATGCGCCTCTTTATCCGTTTCGGGGGGATGCCGTGCGTGATGTACGGCGCGGGGGACGTGCGCGACGCCCACGCGCCCGACGAGCACATAAGCATCCCCAACCTCGCGACCGCGACGAAGACCGTAGCGTTCCTGATCTCGTCCTGGTGCGGCGTGGCACGGTAACCGTCCCGGACGGATTTGACCCGGGACCGACCCGCAAATACAATACGCATCCTGTAGCTCTTGCGACATAGTGGGAGCGTTTCAAAAGGGGAGGGTGTTTGGAGACACCGGGGGCGCAGCCGACGGTCGCCAGGGACGAGGTAGGACAGTCCGAAGATCTCGTGCGCGCCATCAGCGCGCCTCTGCTGTTCTTCTACGTGCTTGGGGACGTGCTCGGGAGCGGCATCTACGCCCTGATCGGGGTGATGGCCGCCAACGTGGGCGGCGCGTTCTGGACGTCTTTCGTCGTCGGGGTGGGTGCCGCGATGCTGACCGGCTTCGCCTACGCCGAGCTCATCACCAAGTACCCCCACGCGGCGGGCGCGGCCATGTACGCCGGCCGGGCTTTCAACAGTCGCTTCTTTACGTTCCTGGTGGCGTTCTGCACGGTGGCCGCGAGCCTGGCCGCGACGGGTGCCCTGGCGCTGGCGTTCGGCGGGTACTTTCTGGAGCTTCTGGTCTCGATCTTCAGCCTGCCGCTGCTCCTGACCGCCCTCGTCTTCGTCGTGTTGCTGGCGTTCATCAACTTCCGCGGCATCTCCGAGTCCGTAAAGCTGAACCTCGCCATGAGCATCACCGAGATCGCCGGCCTGGCGCTGGTGCTCGCGATCGGGGTCGTCGTGTTCGCCACCGGCGGCGCGGATCTCGGGCGGCCCTTCGAGTTCAACGAGGGGGGCAACCCCGCGCTCCTGGCCCTGACCGGCGCCACGCTGGCGTTCTTCGCGATGACCGGCTTCGAGAACGCGGCGAACGTGGCCGAGGAGGTCCAGAACCCGAGCAGGGTCTACCCGCGGGCGCTGCTCGGCGGCATGGCGTCGGCCGGGCTTATCTACCTGATCATCGCGTTTATAGCCTCGATGGTGGTGCCCACCGGCGATCTCGCCGGCTCGGAGGTGGCGCTGCTGGAGGTGGTCCGCCAGGGCTTCCCGGCCTTCCCCGGTTGGCTTTTCGCGATCATCGCGTGCATAGCGGTGACGAACACCTGCCTCGTCGCCCTGATAACGAACTCGAGGATCATGTACGGCATGGCGCGCGAGGGCGTGGTCCCACGCATCTTCGCCCGCACCCACCGGTCGCGGCGCACGCCGTGGGTAGCCATCGTCTTCACCACGATCATCGCGCTGGTCTTGATCGTCGGGGTCGGGGAGGCCGGCGTCAACACGCTGGCGAGCGCCACCGTGGCGTTCCTTCTGGCGGTCTTCGCGCTGGTCTGCCTGTGCGCGCTGGTCCTGCGCCGCGACAGTGTCCCCCAGGACCACTACACGGCGCCGACGGCCATCCTCGCCCTCGGGGTGGTGGTGAACGTGGCGCTCCTGCTCTACGTCCTGATAACCGACATCCAGGGCCTCGCCGCCGGCGACACCGGCGTCAGGGAGAGCGTGATCGTGGTGTGCCTGGTGATGCTGCTTATAGGTGTCGGGCTGTACTTCGTGAACAACCTCGCCCAGCGCAGGCTAGACCCGTCGCTCAGGCGCGACGGACGGGAAGGAGGACCATGACCCACGTGCTTGTCGCCACGGACGGTTCGGAGCAGTCGCTCAAGGCGGCCCGGTACCTCCGCGACCTCTTCGGGGAGACCGCGCCGGAGAAGATCAGCGTCATCGCCGTCGTGCGCCCGCTCGCCGCCGTCCCCTTCGCCAGCGACTTCGGCGAGGAGCGGCACGCCGCCCAGCGGGCGGACGCCGACCCCGGCGGCTACTCGTTTCAGGAGGCGGCCAGGGAGGCCGTCGACCGCGTGGCACAAGAGCTCGCGGTCATGAACACGCGGGTGGACACCATGGTCCGCGGCGGCACGCCCGCCGACCAGATCGTACGCGTCGCAGACGAGCTCGAAGCCGACCTCATAGTCATCGGGGGCCGCGGCAAGGGTGCGATGGAGGCAATCGTCCTCGGCAGCGTCGCCTACCGCGTCCTCCACCACGCCCCCTGCCCGGTGCTCGTCACGCGCTAGGCAGGTCCGGGGGCGCTGGCGACCGTAGAGTTGAGAATGTTGACGCTCGGCGTCGTGCTGGGCCTCGTCCAGATCGTCGCGGCGTCGCACGCTGCGAGCCTTCAACGCGGCTACCGGTGGACCTCCAGCCCTAGGGACGAGCCCACGCTGCCGCTGCGGGGCGTGGCCGGCCGCCTGGACCGGGCGCTGCGCAACTATCTTGAGACCTTCCCGCTGTTCGCCGCCCTCGTGCTCGTGGCCCACGTCTCCGAAACCCACGATGCGCTCACCGAGTGGGGATCCCGGCTCTACCTCTGGGGCCGCGTCGCCTACGTGCCGCTGCTCTACGCCGCCAGCGTCCCGCTCGTCCGCTCGCTCGTCTGGAACGCTGGAACGTCGCGACGGTCGGCATAGTCCTCCTTGTTATCGCGCTCCTCCGATAGCCTCGCTGGGGGAGGCCAGGCCGTTCGTGAGAGTCGGGGCCCACCGCGCGCTAGGGCAGCGCGGCGAGCAGCCGGTCGTTCTCCTCAGGGGAGCCGATGGTTACCCGGCTCCACCCGACAGGGTAACCTAGAGCCTCGCCTTCGCGCACGAGCACGCCGGTCTTCTCGAAGAGTTGGGGCTTCGCGCCGACCATGACGAAATTGGTGTGGGAGGGAACGTACTCCAGGTCGGCCGCGCCGAAGGCCTCCTGCACGCGCTCCCGCTCGCACTTCATGAGGCGGGAGCGCCCGGCTATGGCCTCGGGCTGGCCCAGGGAGGCCCTTGCCGCCGCCTGCCCCGCCTGGTTCACGGAGAAGGGGACGTGCGCGCTCCAGACGAGCCCGGCGAGCCTCTGCGGGACGAGGCCGTAGCCGACCCTGAAGCCCGCGAGGCCGTGCACCTTGGAGAAGGTCCTGGTGGACACGACGTTCTCCGACCCGAGCACCAGCTCGTGGGATCCCGCATAGAGCGGGTCGTCCACGAAGTCGTAGTAGGCCTCGTCCAGGATCAGGAGCACGTTCTCCGGTAGGGCCTCCGCGAAACGCCGCACCTCCGAAAGCGGGAGGTACGTGCCGCTCGGGTTGTTAGGGTTGCATAGGATCACGGCCCGTGTCCGGTCCGTCACCGCGGCGAGCATCGCATCGAGGTCGGCCCTGTGGTAGTCGTCCAGGGGAACCTTCTTAGTGTCCAGCCCGACCACGCGCGCTGAAGAGACGTAGAAGGGGAAGGAGGGCCAGGGGATGACGACCTCGCCCGGACGGTCCAGGACCTGCATGAGGTCGACGAGCGTCTCGCTGGAGCCGTTACCGACGACGACATTGCCCAAGGAGAGGCCCGGGTTGGCGCGGGCTATGGCCTCGCGCAGGGGCGTGGCGTCGCGGTCAGGATAGCGACCGGCGCGCGACAGGGTGTCGACGATGGCGGCCCTGGCTTCAGGCAACGGGCCGAAGGAGAGCTCGTTCATCGTCAGCTTCACGTATCTCTCGGAGCCGTAATCTACAGAGATCTCATCCCGCAGCCGCGGCGGGTTGTAGGGGCTTACGCCTTCGAGCACCGACCTCGTCTTCACGCCGACTCCGATCTCTCCTCAGAAACTGCACACGCTCGGAAAGATATCCCCCCGCCTCCCCGACCGCAACGCACCCCACTCCAGTTAATCTATCCCCTCAAACTCCACCCCCGGAAGGTCCAGGAAGAACGTACCCCTGGGGAAGCCTTCGTCGAACGCCAGCCCGGTCACCTCGAACGCGTCGCACTCCTCGCCCCGGAGCCTGGAGGCGAAGCGCAGGATAACCCCGATCTCCGCGTCCACCGAGATGAGGTAGTCGTCGGCGCCGTCCCAGAAAGGCCCAACCGGCGCGTAGTCCCAGGAGACGGCCCTAGCCTCGACCTCGACGGTGTCCCGGCCGAGCCTCTCCGCGCCGCCCACGATCCGCAAGTCGCAATCCCCGAGGCCGTACCGGATCTCGTACGGGTCGAGCAGGCACGAGAGCTCCACGTCCGGCGAGAACCCTCCGTCGTTGGTCGGCGAGTAGTGAGCCCGATCTGGCGCCTCGTAGTACCACCAGGGTCCCTTCCCGTCGGCCACGCGGTACACGGTCCCAGATCCGTCACCGGCCTCGGTCTCCTGGCGCCAGCGGTCGGGGCGCTCGTGCCAGAGGCGTGACACCTCCTCCAGGTCGGCGTACCTCCGGTACCGAGGCACGTCGAAAGGGGGGTCGAAGTTGGAGAGGATGCCGTGACCGAAACCGTACTCCACGTACCGGTTCTCCGCCTCGGTCGCCAGATCCCCCCGCCGGCGGCGTACGATGGTGGCGCGGGCGGTGCGGTAGCGCTCGCTCGCCCCGAGGAGCAGGTCGGAGACGTTGCGGAATTGGTTGGCGGCCAAGACCCCGTCGGCCCCTGGTTAGTGGAGAATCTGGTTAAGGAAGCGCTTGGTGCGCTCGTGCTCGGGGTTCTCGAAGAAGTGCTCTGGGGTGCCCACCTCGACGATGCGGCCCTCGTCCATGAAGACGACCCTGTCGGCGACGCGCCGGGCGAAGCCCATCTCGTGGGTGACGACCACCATCGTCATGCCGCCGCGGGCGAGGTCCGCCATCGCGTCGAGGACCTCGCTGATCATCTCAGGGTCCAAAGCGCTAGTCGGTTCGTCGAAGAGCATGATCTTGGGCTCCATCGCGAGGCCCCGGGCTATCGCCACCCGCTGCTGCTGACCACCGGACAAACTCTCCGGATACTTGTCGGCCTGCTCGGGGATGCCCACCCTGGCGAGCAGCTTCTCGCAACGCTCGTCGGCGTCCCCCTGCGGGACGCTCTTCACGCGCACGGGGGCGAGCTTTATGTTCTGGGCGACGGTCATGTGCGGGTAGAGGTTGAACTGCTGGAAGACCATGCCTATCTCCGAGCGCAGCTTGTTGATGTCGGTCCCCTTGTCGTGGACCGGGAAGCCGTCCACCGTGAGTTCGCCGGAGGTGATCTCCTCCAGGCCGTTTATGCACCGCAGGAGCGTGCTCTTGCCCGACCCGCTGGGCCCGATGACGACGACGACCTCGCCCTCGTCCACGGAGAAGTCTATGTCCTTGAGGACGTGGAAGTCCCCGAAAAACTTGTCCACACCACTGAACTCTATGATGCCCAATATCTCTCCCGAAAACCCATTAAACGTGCGGTGTAGAATAGCATAAGCACGCCAAATTCAGGAGGAGTTTTGGACAGTCTCTTCGACGCCGCGGACGAGGGCGAGGGCCGCGAGAAAAGGCTGGAAGACCTCGCAAGGCAGGTCTCCGTCTGCACGAAGTGCGACCTCGCGATGACCCGCACGAACACGGTCTTCGCCAGCGGCGACCCGTACTCGCCGCTCATGCTCGTCGGCGAGGGCCCGGGCGAGAACGAGGACGCCACGGGCCTGCCCTTCGTCGGCCGGGCCGGCAAGCTCCTCGACGACATCCTGAGGGCGGTCGACCTCACCCGCGATAACGTCTACCTCACCAACACCGTCAAGTGCCGGGCCGCCGTCGAGGAGGGCGGCCGGATGAAGAACCGCCAGCCCAAGACGACAGAGATCCGGGCCTGCAACCCCTACCTCCAGGGCCAGATGGAGGCGGTGAAGCCCGAGATCATACTCTGCCTCGGAGGCCCCGCCGCAAAGACCCTCATAGACAAGGACTTCAAGATCACCAAGGACCGCGGCAAGTGGTACGACCTGGCCAACGGCGCGAAGGCCATGGCGACCTTCCACCCGGCCTACGTCCTCCGCCAGCGCGGGGACGACCTCGACAACACCAAGCGCCTCGTCTGGAAGGACATCCAGAACGTCCACGCCGAGTACCAGAAGGCGATGGAAGCGCGGGGATGATCTCGTACGGGGTCACGCGCCGTGTTCGTGGTCCGAGATGACTTCCTCGACGGTGCGCCTCGCCAGCGCGGCAAAACCGGGGTTCGTCTCGACGTAGTACGGGATGATCAGGGCCGCCTGGTGGAGCGCGAAGCCGCGGGCCCGGCTCCACGCGCCGTCGTCTACGTCGAGGGCTTCGCGAAACGTCTCCCGCCCGTCACGCCCGAAGACGCTCCAGGCGGGGATCACGTCGGCCGCGGGATCCCCGACCCCGACGCTGCCGAAGTCGATGACCGCGCAAAGCCGGCCCTCGTGAACGAGCAGGTTGGGCCTCAGCAGGTCGGCGTGCACCCACACCGGCTCTCCCTTCCACGCCGGCGCTCCGAGCGCGCTCTCCCAGGCGGCGGTGGCCGCGTCTGCGTCTATGATGCCCCTCGCCGACTCGACCGCCGCGCGCGTGGCGGCGTCTAGCTCGCGGAGCGGCCTGCGCCCGCCGCGGGGCGCCCCGGCGACGGGACCTATCCTGCGCAACTCGGCCACGAACCGCGCGAGATCCCCGGCCGCCCGGCGTTGGTCGCTGACGAGCTTATCGGAATACGGCTGGCCGTCGATCCACCCGTAAATCGCCCAGGAGAAGGGGTACGGGCCCGCGGGGTGGCCTCTGCCAACCGGTTCGGGGATCCGCAACGACAGGTGAGGGGCGAGCTCCGGGAGCCAGCGCCACTCTCTCTCCAGGTCCTCCGCCCACCCTTCCACGCGCGGCAGTCGCGCGTAGAGGTGGTCGCCGAGCCGGTAGATGGCGTTCACCGTCCCCGTCGACCGGACCGCGCTTACCGGCAGGTCCGCCCACTGCGGGAACTGCCCGTCGACCAACCGGCGCACGAGCGATGCGTCGATGTGGACCTCGTCCGCGTGCATCTTGCCGGTGGTCATAAGCAACCCTCTTGTCTCTGGACCCTTCGCATGGCGGCATGGTAAACATTCTCATACCAGAATTTGACCTTGCCTGTTATGATGGCTCGCAACAGTAGATTGAACCCGTCGCGGAAGGGCGCTGCAAAACGTGGTAAGCACAATCTCCGACAGCCGAATGATGGATAGCATAGACAGGGACATCCTCAATTTCATACAGCGCGAGGTGCCGCTGGAACGGGAGCCGTTCGCGGCCATCGGGCGCGAGTTGGGGATAGGCGGCGACGAGGTCATCCGTCGCATAGAGGCGCTGAAGCGTAGCCGGGTCATACGCCAGATCAGCGCCATCTTCGACACCCGCGTCCTGGGCTACGAGTCGAGCCTCGTGGCCGCCACGATCCCGGCCGGGAGGCTCAACGAGGGTGCTAAGGCCGTTAACTCCCACCCCGGCGTCACCCACAACTACGAGCGCAACAACGAGTTCAACCTCTGGTACACGGTCGCCGTCCCGCCGGACTCCCGGCTGGGCCTCGAAGGCACCGTCGACGTGCTCCACCACATAAGCGGCGCGGAGAAGACGCGCATCCTGCCGACGCTCAAGCTGTTCAAGATCGGGGTCACCCTCGACATGAACAAGGGGGCGACCGCCAAGAAGGAGGCCCCGCAGTACGGCGAGGCGGACCGCCAGGGCGCGGACCGGAACGTCTCGGAGGACGACAAGGCGGCCATCAAGGCCTTGCAGGAGGACGTGCCGCTCACGCCGCGGCCTTTCGATCTGTGGGGCCGGCAGGTCGGGCTGTCCTACGAGGAGCTTCTGGAGCGGGCGCACGACCTGAGGGAGCGCAAGATCATGCGCCGCTTCTCCGCCGTGCTCTACCACCGCAAGGCCGGCTTCCGGGCGAACGCGATGGGCGTGTGGAAGGTGCCAGAGGAGCGGATAGAAGAGGTCGGCAACGCCTTCGCCCAGTACCAGGCCGTGAGCCACTGCTACGAGCGCCCGACCTACGAGGACTGGCCGTACTCCGTCTTCAGCATGGTCCACGGCCGCAGCGTCGAGGAGTGCGAGAACGTGCTCGACGCGATGGCCGAGGAGACCGGCATAACAGAGCGCGACTCGCTCTACTCCACCCGCGAGTACAAGAAGACGCGCGTGCGGTACTTCACGCCGGAGATGGAGGCCTGGGAGCGTCTCTACGCCGGCGTGCTGCGGTGAGGCCCTAGGCACGAGGTTCTGAGGTATAAGGGGCGCGGGGATCTCAGGCCTGCTTTGCGCCCCGGACCGATCTCGGGAAGACGCACCGGGGGATGAGCTGCCCCACAAAACCTCAGAACCTGTCCGGGCTTCGGGATCGCGGGGGCGCGTACCCCTTTGCTGACCTGGGGCTTGCTGGTGGCGCTGCTGGCGGCGCTTTTGGCCGGGACGGTCACGGGGCTGACGGGGTTCGGGTTGGCGCTCATCAGCACGCCGCTGCTGTTGTTCGTCTACGAGCCGAGGACCGTCGTGGTTCTGACCGTGTTCTTCTCCGTCTTTATCAACATCGCCGTCGTGCGGGACTCCTGGCAGGAGGCGCGCCGGCCGCTGGCGCTGGCGCTCCTGCTGCCATCGGTTGTTGGGGTGGTCCTCGGGGCCGAGGTGTTGCGGATCGTCGACCCGATCTACATCCGGCTGGCGGTCGGGGCTGTGGTAGTCCTCTCGGCATTGATCCTGATGCGGGACGTGCGGTTGCCCGGGGCGGGGACCCGGTGGGGGCCTCTCGTGGCGGGGTCGGCCAGCGGGGCGCTCTCCACATCGACCGGGCTCGCGGGGCCGCCCATCGTGTTGCTGCTCGCCTCTCGGGGGTTGCCCAAGGCCGAGTTCAGGAGCACGAGCGCGCTCTACTTCCTGGCCATGAGCCTCGTCGGGCTGCTCGTGCTGGCCGGGAGGGGTCTGATCGATGGGGGTGACCTCCAGCTCGCCCTGGTCCTCGTGCCCGCCGCCATCGTCGGAAAAATAGTCGGGACGGCCTTCTTGAAGAAGGTCTCGGAGAGGGCCTTCCGGGCCGTGAGCCTGGGCCTCGTGATCCTGACCGGCGCCCTGGGCGTCGCCACGGCGCTCTGGGCGCTGGTCGGCTAGCGCTGCTCCTCCTGGTCGTCGCGCACGCCGTCCTCGACGGCCCTCAGCACGCCCCGGCTGACGCCTCCGCTTTCGGCCAGAAGAGCCGCCCGGATTCGGCATTGGCATTCATTGCGGAGGCTGTATGAAGCCACGGGATCGCCACCCACCGAAAAGATGAGGCCTACGCGCTCCGGTAGAGCTTGGTCATCGTGAACTCCCTGTGGCCGAGCGCCTCCGCCGAGGTGAGGCGTCCGTTCGCCGCGCGCGCGAGGTGCTCCATCATGAGGTCGCCGGCCTGCGGCAGCGTGAGTTCCCGGCTCAAGAGCCCGCTGACGTCGACGTCGATGTGCTCTCCCATCGTCCTCACGGTGTTCGGGTTTCCAGAGACCTTTATGACCGGGACGATCGGGTTGCCGATGACGTTCCCCTGCCCCGTCGGGAACATGTGCAAGACCGCCCCGCCGGCCCCCATGAGCGTGACGTGCTCCGCGGCGGCAGACGAGCTGTCCATAAAGTACAGCCCCGGCCCGTTCTGCGGCGCCTCCGCTGGGCCAAGCACCCCGATCACGGGTTTCGTTCCCGTCTTTTCGATGTTCCCGAGTGCCTTCTCCTCTATGGTCGAGAGGCCCCCGGCTATGTTTCCCTGCGTCGGCTGCGAGCCGAGCAGGTCCTCTGACTGCGTCTCGATCAGCTCTACGTAATCGTCGTAGACCCGCTGGAACTCCGCCCTCAGCTCCGGCGTCGCCATCCTTTCGGCTATGAGGTGCTCGCCCCCGGTAAGCTCCGAGGTCTCCCCGAAAAAGACCGTGGCCCCGGTATCGATGAGCCGGTCCACCGCCACGCCCACCGTCGGGCAGGAGGCGAGGCCCGTCGTCGTGTCCGACTCGCCGCACTTGATGCTCACCACGAGGTCTTCAGGAGCGACCGGCTCCCGGCGTCTCTCCGAAGCCCACTGGACGAACTCCTTCGCCTTCCAGGAAGCCCGCCGGACCGTCTCCAGGTCCCCGAGGCCCTCTATGGAGAACGCCGCGACGGGCTTGCCGGTCTCGGCGATGCCGGCGGCGATCTTCTCCGTCCAGTTGGGCTCGATGCCGATTACGACCACGGCGGCGACATTGGGGTTCGCGCCAGTGCCTATCATGGTCCTGAAGTGGAGCGCCAGATCCTCCCCGTACTGCAGCCGTCCGTAGGAGTGGGGCAGCGCCATCGTGCCCTTGATGTTGTTCGCCACCGCCTCGCAAGCCGCGTTGGAGATGTCGTCCACCGGCAGGATGATGACGTGGTTGCGGACCCCGACGCGCCCGTCTTCCCGCCTGTAGCCGTAGAGTTCCATGCCTACCACCTCGCGCTCTTGAGGTTGTGGGTGTGGACGTAGTCGCCCCGCCCGAAACCGTCCGGTGACACCCCGATCCTGACGCCGTACTCCGTGACGTCCCCGCCGGCCTCGCAGCCCATCACCGAGATCTTGTGCCCCAAAGGGACGTCTCCTCTGGCCTCGACCTCCACCGTCGAGTCGTCGTCCATGTACACCCCGATCACCTCTTCCCCGGCCCCGATGTCCGAGGTCGCCACCCCAACGTGGTCGCCAGCCCTGTGGATCAAAAATTTGTGCATCCGCCCTCCTCGCGAAACGGCGCTCTGGTTAGCTCGGATCCAGAACGCAACATCACCCTTTCTCACATCATACCCGCGTCGCCGGCGCCGGGCCGGGGTGAGCGCGCGGGAGGGGCGAGAACGGGCGTACACTTGTGGGGATCTACGAGAAGGGGGCGGGCCCGGGGATGATCAAGGGACGGTCCGTGAGGCGGGGCTTGACGGCCGCCGTGCCGGCGCTCGGCTGGCTCGGGGGCTACAGGCGGGAGGACCTGCCACGGGACCTCTCGGCCGGGCTGGTGGTCGGGGTCATGATCGTGCCGCAGGCGATGGCTTACGCGGTACTGGCCGGGTTGCCGCCGGTCTACGGACTCTACGCCTCTATCGTGCCGACGGTGGCCTACGCCCTGTTCGGCACCTCGCGCCACATGCCCGTGGGCCCGCCGGCGCTTATGGCGCTGCTGACCTTCTCGGGGGTCTCGGCGCTCGCGCAACCGGGGACAGGGGAGTACGTGGGGCTCGCGCTGCTGCTGGCGCTCATGGCGGGGGCCTTGCAGCTCGGGCTCGGGCTGCTGCGGCTCGGGTTCGTCTCCAACTTTATACCCCTGCCCGTGCTTAGTGGGTTCATCTACGCTTCGGCCGTCGTGATCTCTCTGAGCCAGGCCGCCGTCCTGCTCGGCGTCCCTGCCGGCGACGAGCGGTCCACCATCGGCATACTCTCCGCTCTCACCGGTCGCATCAGCCAAACGAACCTTCCGACGCTCATCATCGGGGTCTGTGGCATCGCGGTGCTGGCGGGCTTGGCGAGGTTCTTACCCAGGGTGCCGGGCGCTTTGGTGGTCGC
>CADCUW010000285.1:3504-16175 GCA_902805985.1 uncultured Rubrobacteraceae bacterium | reverse complement strand
GACGCGGGCCCTGATCTTCGACTCCTATTACGATCCGTATCGCGGTGTGATCTCCCTGGCCCGCCTCTTCGACGGCGAGTTGAGCAAGGGCGACACCGTCCAGGCCATGGGCACGGAAGAGCAGTTCGAGCTGCTCGAGGTCGGCTGCTACTCGCCAAAACCCACGGCGCTCCCGACGCTCAGGCCCGGCGAGGTCGGGTACGTGATCGCCGGCCTCAAGGACATAGAGGCCCTGCGCGTCGGCGACACCGTGACGAAGACCAAAGACCCCGCCACGGAACCGCTCCCCGGCTACGCGGAGGTACTGCCGACCGTCTTCTGCGGCCTCTACCCGACAGAAGGCGACGAGTTCGAGCGTCTCAGGGACGCTCTCTCCAAGCTGCAGCTCAACGACGCCTCGCTCTTCTACGAGCCCGAGAACTCCAGGATGGGCTTCGGCTTCCGCAGCGGGTTTCTGGGACTCTTGCACATGGAGATCGTTCAGGAGAGGCTCGAGCGGGAGTTCGGTCTCGACCTCATAGCCTCCTCCCCGAGCGTGAAGTACGAGGTAGAGACGGATGGGGAGACCGTCGAGATCACCAACCCGAGCGATCTCCCGGAGGATTTCGACGAGATCCGGGAACCCATGGTCCGCGCGACGATCATCTGCCCCAAGGAGCACGTCGGCGCCGTCATGGGCCTCTGCCACGAGAAGCGCGGGATCTCCGTCGGCATGGAATACCTCTCCCCGAAACGGGTCCAGCTCACCTACGACATGCCGCTCGGCGAGGTCATAACGGACTTCTTCGACGCTCTGAAGAGCCGCACCAAGGGCTACGCCTCCTACGACTACGACCGCCTCGGCTACGAGCCAGCCGACCTTGTCAAGGTGGAGGTGCTGGTCTCGGGCGACCCGGTGGAGGCTCTCTCGATCATCGTCCACCGCGACAAGGCGTACTATCGCGGCCGGGCGCTGGTAGAGAAGCTCAAGGAGCTCATCCCGCGCCAGAACTTCGAGGTGCCCGTCCAGGCTGCCGTAGGGCGCAGGATCATCGCCCGCGAAACCGTCCGCGCCTACCGCAAGGACGTCACGGCCAAATGCTACGGCGGCGACATAAGCCGTAAGAAGAAGCTTCTCGAGCAGCAGAAGAAGGGCAAGCGCCGCATGAAGCAGGTCGGCAGCGTGGAGATCCCGCAAGAGGCCTTCCTGGCCGCCCTGCGAATCTGAGGTTCCAGGCTCTGACGGGGCCTTGTTAGGTACGAGGTTCCGTAGACGAGTCCCCCAAAGCCCAAGAGCTTTTGGAGGAGACGACAGCGAACCTGGAGCCTCAAAACCTCATCGGTGGGACGAGGGCGCGCCCGTGTTAAAATTTCCTGCGTTATGAGGCACCCCGAAATCTCTGACCGGCAGCGGGAGATCCTGCTAAAGACCCTGGAGCTCTATATCTCCACGGGCCTCCCCGTGGGTAGCCATGCCCTCACCGACGAGGTAGAGGCGAGCAGCTCCACCATCAGATCTGAACTCGCCTACCTGGAGTCGGCGGGCCTCCTGACCCACCCGCATACCTCGGCCGGGCGCCTCCCGACGGACGCGGGCTACCGCTACTACGTTGACGCCTTGATGTCCGCGGACCCCGGCGAGTCTGTCTCGTTCGCCACCCCGCGGGGCTTCGGTAATCTGGACGAGCTCCTGCGCGGCGTCTCCGAGGACATGAGCGAGGTGACGCGCCTGCTGGCCGTCGTTGCCGGACCGAGCGCGCTGGGCGACTCGCTCTCGCGGGCCGACTACGTCTCGCTGCCCGGCGGCGCCCTCCTGCTCGTCGTCTCCATGGGCAGCGGGTCGTCTTCGAGCACGACGCTCGTGCTCCCGGCTCCGGTCGAGCAGGGCGAGTTGCGGGAGATGTTCGCGGCCCTGAACGGTTGGATCGGGGGCCGCCCCGTCGGCAGCGACCTCGAGCTCGCCAGGGCCGCCCGCAAGGCGCTCTCCGACCACAACCCGCTCGTCGTTGACGCTGTGCTCGAAGCGGTCGAGGGCCTCGGGCGCGTGACGGAGCGCGGCGTGTTCGTGCGGGGCGCTTCGACGCTGCTCGCCCGGCTGGACGAGATGGACCCGGCGAGCCTGGCGGCCGTGGTAGAGATCTTCGAGCGCCGCCGCTGGCTGCTCGGCCTTATGGGCGACGCCCTGCGCCGCTCGGTCTCGAGCAGCGGCGTCGTAGTCTCCATAGGCGCCGAGAACGCGGTGTACAACCTCGTCGGTACCAGCTTCGTGGCGGCGGCCTACGGGCAGCAGGAGCGTCCCTACGGGGTGGTCAGCCTGATCGGGCCGAAGAGGATGAACTACGACTCGGCCATCGCCACGGTGCGCTCCGCCGCCGAGACCCTGACCCTGCGCCTGAGCGACGGCTTCTAGGCTTGGCGACTAAGCGCGACTACTACGAGGTTCTGGGCGTCTCCCGCGAGGCCTCCGACGCTGAGGTCAAGAAGGCCTACCGTCGCCTGGCCCGCTCCCACCACCCCGACGCCAACCCCGAGGACCACGGCGCCGAGGAACGCTTCAAGGAGCTTACCGAGGCCTACGAAGTCCTCTCGAACGCCGAGGCCCGCCGCGCCTACGACACCTACGGACATCAGGTTCCGCGCGGCAGCGCCAACGGCTACCCCGGGGGCGGCTACCCGGGCGGGGACCAGTTCGGCGGCTTCCAGGACATCTTCGAGACCTTCTTCGGCGACAGCTTCGGCGGCTCCTTTTTCGGCGGACAGACCGCCCGCGCCCCGAGCCGCGGCGCCGACGTCGAGACCGACGTCGAGGTCTCGCTCCGGGAGGCCGCCTACGGGGCTGACCGTGAAGTTAACGTTCAGATCGTCAAGAACTGCGAGGTCTGCGAGGGCGTTGGCGGGACCGAGTCGCACACGTGCGGGACGTGCGCTGGCGCGGGGGCGGTGCGGACCGTACGCCAGAGCATCCTCGGCCAGATGGTGAGTACGCAGGTGTGTTCGACGTGCGGCGGACGAGGCAGGATCATCGACGTCACCTGTGATAATTGCCGGGGTGGGGGCCGTGTCTCCGATTTGCAGACCCGGCGGTTGCGGATACCCCAGGGCGTCGAGACCGGGATGCGCCTGCGCGTCTCGGGCGCCGGGCACGCCGGGGAGCCCGGCGGCGCCCCGGGGGACCTGTACGTAAGAATCAACGTTACCGAAGATCCCGAGCTCGTGCGGGATGGGGAGGACCTCATACATCGCCTCAAGGTCAGCTTCGTTGGGGCGGCCCTCGGCACGGAGGTGGAGGTCCCGACCCTCGATGGGCCGGCGCCGGTGAGCGTGGAGGCCGGCACGCAGCCGGGGGCCACGCTGAGGCTGAGGGGCGAGGGCATGCCGCGCATCCGGGGCAGGGGCAGGGGGGATCTCAAGGTGGTCGTTGACGTCATGGTGCCGACGCGCTTGAGTGGGGAGCAGCGCGAGCTTCTGGAGAGGTTCGACGAGGTCAGCGGGGAGGAGACTTACAACGGCGGTGGGGGCTCCTTCTTCGACCGCCTCAAGGGCGTCTTCAGGTAGGGGGACGATACGCGTACCGCGAAAACCCGCATCTTTGTCCGGGCCGCGCCGGAGGTCGGCGGGACACTGACGCTACCCGAGAACGAGGCGCGGCACGTCTTCAAGGTCTTGAGAGCCCGGCCGGGGGATCTGGTCGAGGTCGTCGGTGCCGGGGGCGGTCTCTTTCTCGGGCACGTCGGGGAGGGCCGGAGCGTTACCGTCGTCGAGGAGCTCGAAGCGGGCTTCGAGGAGTTGGCCGTGACGCTCTACCAGGCGGTGCCCAAGGGTGGCAGGATGGACCTTGTGGTTGAGAAGGCGACCGAGGCGGGGGCGACGGGGATCGTGCCGCTACTCACGGAGCACGGCGAGGTCAACCCGCGGGAGAACAAGCTGGACCGGTGGCGGAGGGTGGCGGAGGCCGCCGCCCGGCAGTCCCTCCGCCTGCGTGTGCCGGAGGTGCGGGAGCCTGAAACCTTCGGGGCGGCCATCCGCGAGGCAGGGGAGGCCGGCCTGCTGCTGCACAACGCCGCCGGCGCGGGCGCCGTCGAGGACGCCGTCGAGGACGCGGTGGGCGCCGGTGTCTCCCTCTTCGTGGGTCCCGAGGGTGGCTGGAGCGCCGGGGAGCTAGAGGGGGCGCGGGAGGCCGGACTTTCGGTGGCCGGGCTCGGGCCTTACAGGCTCAGGAGCGAGACGGCGGGTATCGTGGCCGTGGCGCGGGCGCGGGCGGCGTTGGAGAGACTGGTCAGGGTCGAGGGAGGGGTGTGAACGTGGAAGAGGACTGCATCTTCTGCAAGATAGCAGCAGGCGAGATCGAGGCCGAGATGGTCCACGAGGAAGCAGATGTCGTGGCCTTCAAGGACATAAACGGCCAGGCGCCGGTCCACGTCCTCGTCATCCCGCGCCAGCACGTGCCGAACCTTGAGGCCATGGGCCAGTTGCCCGACGCGGTCGCGAAGCGGCTGTTTGAGGTGTCGAGCGCGGTCGCCGAAAAGCTCGGGGTGGACGAGAGCGGTTACGCGGTCAGGATCAACAACGGTCCCGACGCCGGGCAGGAGGTCTTCCACCTCCACCTGCACGTCATGGGCGGCAGAAAGATGGGTATGCCATGAGCGCATCCGAACGCATCCAACAGGACGTCAAGTCGGCGATGAAGGAGCGGGACAAACCGCGTCTCGGCGCCCTGCGGATGCTGGGCGCCGCCCTCAAGAACGGGCAGATAGAGGCCGGCCGGCCGCTGGAAGAAGAGGAGGAGCAGACCATCCTCAGGCGCCAGCTAAAACAGCGCGAAGAGTCCGCCGAGGCCTTCCGTAAAGCCGGACGCGAAGACCAGGCCGCCGCCGAGGCCGCCGAGGCGGACGTGGTCCGCGCTTACCTCCCCCGGCCCCTCTCTCCCGAGGAGCTGAACGACGTCGTGGACACCGCCATCCAGGAGACCGGCGCCACCAACATGAGGGATATGGGAAAGGTCATGGGCCGGGCGACGCAGCTCTCGGAGGGCCGCGCCGAGGGCCGGGAGCTCAGCGCGCTGGTCAAAGAGAGGTTGCAGTGAAGGCTTTAGGTTCGAGGTTTTGAGGGGTTGGAAACCATCTGAGGCACGATCACGGAGCTTTCGTGGTGATCCGTGCACGCTTCAAAGTGTCGATTACAGCGACCTAAAGCCCAATACCTAGAACCTCCACGAAAGGAGTTACGACGGACACCACATCAAGCAGCCAGGTAGAGGCCAAGCTCGTCATACCGCCGGGTCGCATGCTCGACGTCTTCGGGGAGCGGGACTCGGTGTTACGGCGGGTCGAGGGGCTCGTGCGGTGCGAGGTCATCGTGCGGGGGAACGAGATCGTGCTGCGCGGGGCCGACGCTGACGTGGAGAGGGCCGAGGCCGTGTTTGATGGTCTCGTCGGGCTGGCCGAGGAGGGCAACCAGCTCACGCCCGAGACGGCGGAGCGGCTGTACAAGATGGCCGATGGGGGTGGCGGCCGGGAGGTGCTCGGGGACGTCATCCTGACGCACCGGGGGCGCCGGGTGGCGCCCAAGACGCGCAACCAGAAGGCCTATACCGACGCGATCCGGGACCACCAGGTCGTGTTCGGCATCGGGCCCGCGGGAACGGGAAAGACCTATCTTGCGGTCGCGCTCGCCGTCGAGGCGTTGAGCCGGGGCGAGGTGTCCAGGATCATCCTGACGAGGCCGGCGGTCGAGGCGGGGGAGTCGCTCGGGTTTCTGCCGGGGGACATGATGGCGAAGGTCGATCCGTACTTCCGGCCGCTCTACGACGCGCTCTACGAGATGATCGACCCGGCCAAGTTCCAAGGGCACCTGGAGAGGGGTATAATAGAGATCGCGCCACTGGCGTTTATGAGAGGTCGGACCCTGAACGACGCGTTCATCATCCTGGATGAAGCCCAGAACACCACCCCCCAGCAGATGAAGATGTTCCTGACGCGCCTTGGGTTCGGGTCGAAGATGGTCGTAACCGGCGACCGGACGCAGGTGGACCTGCCCAAGGGCCGGGTCAGCGGCCTCGATGACGCCCGCAGGGCGCTGACCGGGGTTGAGGGCGTCTCGTTCGTCGGGTTGCAGCGGGACGACATAGTGCGTAGCGACCTCGTGATGCGTATAGTGGACGCTTACGAGGGAGCCGGAGAGGGCGACGGGGCGTAGAGGCGGGCTCGACCATGAGGCTCAACAGAAGCTTGCCTAACCCGCCCCTCGGGGCACGCGTGGACGACCTCCACCGGCCGCCGACGCGCTCCGAGCGTTTCCGGGCCTGGATCGAGGACGTCCCGACCATGCGGCTCTACGTCGTGCTCACGGTCGTCACCTGGGTCGCGCTGACGGCTCTGATCGGCGTCGGGTCGCGCCCGCCCATAGAGCGGAACGTGCCAGAGGGCATCATCCAGAGCGGCAACCTGAGTCGCATTGAAGCCCTGCTGCTCGACCCCAACCCGAACCCCTGGACCGTGCTGCTCGGGGTGGCGATGGTCGTCGCCATAGAGCTCGGCATAGCCTGGTACTTCCTGGAGCGATTCGGGATCCGCATCCTCAAGACCAACACGGCGATCCGAATAGCCCTCGCCGCCTCGTTGACGATCCTGTTCACCGCGCTGGCCCGGTTCTTCACGGAGCTAAACTTCAACGAGTACCTGACGCCGATCGCGGGCCTCTCGGTCATAGGCACCATGCTCTTAGGTCCCCGGCTGATGTTCCTCATGGTCGTCGTGACCTCCGTCAACATCGGGATCATGAGCGGCAACGACTTCCTTCTCACTACCTCCCTGCTCCTCTCCTCGGGCTTCGCCATCTACACCGTCGTGAGGGTCGATTCCCGGCAGCGGCTGCTGAAGGCTGGGCTCTTCATCGCCGCTGTGACGGGGGTGGTCACGTTTGCCGTTGGCCTTATCGGAGGGTTGGACTTCGGCGACGCGATCGGGCAGGGCGTGCTCGGCCTCGGGAGCGGGCTGCTCTCGCTCATGCTGGCGATGGTGCTTCTGCCGGTGCTCGAGGACGCCTTCAACATCCTGACGCCCATGAAGCTGCTCGAGTTCTCCAACACGAGCAACACCCTCATCCACAAGCTTCTCCAGAAGGCGCCTGGCACGTTCACGCACTCTATGCAGGTCGGGACGCTGGCGGAGAACGCATCCGAGAGGATCGGGGCGAACGCCTTGCTGGCGCGCGTAGGCGCCTACTACCACGACATCGGCAAGATGGAGCACCCGGCCTACTTTATCGAGAACCAGATCGGCCAGATCAACCCCCACGACGCCCTCTCCCCGACGCTGTCGGCCAAGGTGATCCGGCGCCACGTCAAGGACGGGCTGGAGATGGGCCGCGCCTGGGGCCTGCCGCAGGAGATCCTGGACATCATCGCCCAGCACCACGGCACGACCCGCATCGAGTACTTCTACCGCAAGGCGCTCGAGATGGACGGCGATAATGTCAACGAGGCGGACTTCCGCTACTCGGGCGGCCTCCCCCGGAGCAAGGAGGCCGGCATCGTTATGCTGGCCGACTCTATCGAGGCGACGGTGAAGTCCCTTCCCAAACCGACCCCCAAGCGGATAGAGGACGTCGTCACAGACACCATCAACCGGAAGCTCGACGACGGCCAGTTCGACCAGTGCGCCCTGACGATGCATGAGATCCACCAGGTCGGTGAGGCCATACTCGAAGCGCTCGTCGGCTTTCTCGGGCCGCGCATCGAGTATCCCGGCGGCGCCGACGCCCGCAACGGCAAACCCAACGGCAATAAGTTCAACGGCAAACCTAACGGTAAACCCAACGGTACAACGGCGTCCCGCAAGGAGATAGAGGGGGACGAGTCCAGGCGGGCCCCGGGCGGCGCGGGCTGAGTAGCGCGAGTTCCACGCCGTTCGTCGTCGAGCTGCTCGATGAGATCGACTACGGCGGGCTCACCGCGGACCGCGCTACCGAACTCTTCGCCGCCGCCTTCCGGGAGCGGGGTCTCGACCTCGACCGTGTCGGCGAGGTCTCCGTGGCCCTCGTCGGGCCGGAGACGATCAGGTCCCTCAACTCACGGTTCCGGGGCAGGGATACCGAGACCGACGTGCTCTCCTTCGAGGTGGACGGGCCCTACGGGGAGATGGTGGGGGAGGTTGTGATCTGCCCAGAGAGCGCCGAGATGCCCGTCGAGGAGTTGGTGGTTCACGGCGCGCTGCACCTCGCCGGAATGGACCACGGGGACGACTTCGAGGCGAGCGAGATGTCCGGGGTGCAGCGAGCCGTCATGGAGAGAGCCGGTGGCTAAGAAGGTCCAGGGGTCTGCGAAGGGCCAGCAGGGGGTGGGGCGCAGCTTCGAGCACGCCTACCGAGGGATGATCTCCGCCGTCCGCACCCAGCGAAACATGCGCTTCCACGTCGTCGCCGCGGTAGGCGTGCTGATCGGCAGCCTCCTCGTCGACGTCAGCGAGCTGGAGCTGGCCGTGCTCGTGCTGACCATCCTCGTGGTCTTCGTCACGGAGATGCTCAACACGGCCATGGAGTTCGTGGTGGACCTCGTCACCAGCGAGTACCACCCGCTCGCCAAGCTCGCCAAGGACGTCTCTGCCGGGGCGGTGCTCGTCTCCAGCGTGGGGGCGGTCCTCGTCGGGTACCTGATCCTGGCGGACGACCTCGGCCCGCTCTCGATGGATACCCTCAATAGCATCCGCCGCTGGCCGGGCCACCTGACCCTCGTCTCCTTGGGCGTCGTCGTCCTCGCCGTGGTGCTCGGCAAGGCCCTGACGCGCTCGCCGAACTCGTTCTACGGGGGGATGCCCTCAGGGCACGCGGCCGTGGCCTTCGCGGGGTGGGTCGCCGCCAGCTTTATAGCCGCGGAGGGGCGCTACGCGGGGCTGGTCTCCCTGATCTCACTCCTCATGGCCCTCCTCGTCTGCCAGAGCCGCATCGAGAGCGGCATCCACAACCCGTACCAGGTGGTCGTCGGGGCCGTGATCGGCTCCCTGACCACCGTTGCGATCTTCCAACTCTTATGACGGAGAGGACTCTTAGCGTGGACTCCCTGATGAACGCGGCCCGCGAGGCCGCCCGGACCGCCTACGCCCCCTACAGCAACTTTCTCGTGGGTGCTGCCATCCTGACGGAGGGCGGCGCCGTTCATGCCGGCTGCAACGTGGAGAACGCCTCCTACGGCCTCTCCATCTGCGCCGAGCGCAACGCCGCGACGAGCATGGTCTCTGCCAGCCCCGACGACCGGCGCATCAAGTCCGTCGCGGTCTTCAGCCCGAACACCTCGCCGTGCTTCCCCTGCGGCGCCTGCCGGCAGTTCCTGCGCGAGTTCGGCTGCGAGGAGGTCGTGGTGGAGGACGCCTCGGGCCTACGCCGCTACCCCTTCGAGGAGATACTGCCCAACTCCTTCGGGCCGGAACACCTGTGAGGGATCCCGACGTCAACGGGTCCAACGGGCACAGGAGCGGCTTTATCGCCGTCGTCGGCAGGCCGAACGTCGGCAAGAGCACCCTGGTCAACCGGCTCGTGGGGGAGAAGGTCTCCATCACCTCCCCGAGGCCGCAGACGACGCGAAGCCCGATCCGGGGCGTCCGCAACGGCAGGAACTACCAGGCCATCTTCGTGGACACCCCCGGCTCCCAGAAGCCCCGCGACACTTTACGCGCCCGCATGCAAGAGCAGGTCGTGGACAGCCTCGCGGGGTCGGACATCGTGCTGTTCTTGCTGGATGCCCAGCAGGCCGCCGAAGGCATCGGCACCGGCGACCGCTACGTCGCCCGCCTGGTCGCCAACAGCGGCACCCCGGCGATGGTCTGCCTGAACAAGGTGGATCTCCTCGAGAAACCGATCCTGGCATTGCCCGCCATACAGGGCATCTCCGAGCTTGGGGACTGGCGCGAAGTCTTCCAGATCAGCGCCTCCGAAGGCACGAACGTGGACGCCCTGATGGAGGCCGTCGTCCGGATGCTCCCCTCCGGTCCCAAGTACTTCCCCGAAGGGACCGTGACGGATTACCCGGAGTCCCTGATCCTGGCCGAGTACATCCGGGAGAAGGCCCTGAACGAGCTGCGGGAGGAGGTGCCCCACGCGGTCATGGTCGAGGTGGACGAGGTCGAGCGCAAGGAGAACGTCACCGTCGTCTACGCCATCATCCACGTCGAGCGGGGCACCCAGCGCATGATCGTGCTCGGCAAGGGCGGCAAGACGATCAAGAAGATCGGCACCGAGGCCCGCCGCGACGTCGAGCGCTTGCTCGGGACGAAGATCTACCTCGACCTGAAAGTGAGGGTCAGCCCTGGATGGCGCAGCGACAAGAAGTTCCTGGAGCGGTTGGGTTTATAATCATCCCGTTCGTGGCGTCTAGCGGGGAGAAGCGGAATTGGCGATGAGGGTGCGGGAGTTCGCGAAGACGGTGGACCACACCCTCTTGAAGCCGGACGCCACCGAGGAAGAGATCAGGAGGATCTGCGAGGAGGCGGCCCACTACCACTTCGCGGCGGTGTGTATCCCGCCGTGCTACGTGCGGCTCGCCGCAAAGGAGCTTCGCGGAACGGACGTGAAGGTCGCGACGGTAGTCTCGTTTCCGTTCGGCAACGACGCGACGTCCGTCAAGACCGCGGCGGTGCGGGAGGCGATCACGCGCGGCGCCTCGGAGCTAGACGTCGTGATCAACATCTCAAAGCTCCTCTCCGAAGAGTTCGATTACGTCGCCGGCGAGCTCGCGAGCCTCACCCAGGAGGTGAGCGTCGTCGCGATGAACAACGGCCTCAACGACGTGGTGATGAAGGTCATTATCGAGACGGCCTACCTCACGGACAAGATGAAGCGGCTCGCCACCCAGATCGCGGCCGCCAGCGGCGCGGACTTCGTGAAGACCTCGACGGGCTTCGGCCCCGGCGGCGCCACGGTTGAGGACGTCGCCCTGCTCCGCGAGGAGGCGCCGGAGGGCCTGGCCGTGAAAGCCTCTGGCGGCATCCGTACCCTCGAGGACGCTTTGGACATCCTCAACGCCGGCGCCTCCAGGCTCGGCATGAGTTCCAGCGTGGCGGTGATGAAGGAGGCCGAGGGTGGCGGTCTACAAGAGTAAGGGGATCGTGCTGCGGTCCATCCGCTACGGCGAGGCTGACCGCATCCTCGACCTCTACACCCTTGATGCGGGCCTCGTCTCGGCCATCGCCAAGGGCATCAGGCGCACCAAGTCCCGCTTCGGCGCCCGTCTTGAGCCCCTCTCCTGCGTGGATTTCGTGGCCTACGGTGGACGTACCCTCGACACGATCACGCAGGCCGAGACGCTCCGTAGCTTCCACGGCATCCGCGAGAACCTGGCCCGCTTCGAGGCCGCCGCCGGCATGGTCGGCAGCGTCCGCGCCCTCTCCGGCGGTGACGAGGCCGACCGCCGCGTCTTCAACCTACTCTACAATGCCCTAGACGCCCTCGAGTCTCGCGACTCCGGCTTCGAGACGGTCGAGGCGGCACTCGGCCTCAAGCTCTCCATCCTCGCCGGCTACGCCCCGCAATTCGACCGCTGCCTGAACTGCGAGATGGATCTCGACGCCGCCGCAGAGCCCCTGCACTTCGCCCCCGAGCACGGCGGCGTGCTCTGCGCCGCGTGCCGCTCCTCCACCGCGGACGCCTTCCCGATGGCTCCGGGCACGCTGGAGCGACTCCGCGAGACTATCGAACGTCCCGTCCGTGATGCCCCGCAGGGTGAGGATCTCCGGGAGGGCGTGCTGCGCGTCGTACGCGCCCACGTCCTGGCCCACGCCCCCGGAAACGCGCGCTCGGCCGTGAAGCTCTCCTCCCGCTCCCGCCGCCCCGCATGACGCCAGGGGAGATGAAGACCATCCCGAAGTGGGGGTGGGCCTGCGAGGAGAGCGCGGGAAGGGTCAGACCGGAGCCCCCGGACGGTGTGCGCAACGACTTCCAGCGCGACCGGGACAGGATCATCCACGCCAAATCCTTCCGCCGCCTGATGCACAAGACCCAGGTCTTCATCGCCCCCGACGGCGACCACTTCCGAACCCGCCTCATCCACACCCTGGAGATGATGCAAGTCGCCCGGACCATCGCCCGCGCCCTCGGCCTTAACGAGGACCTCACGGAAGCCATAGCCCTCGGCCACGACCTCGGCCACACCCCCTTCGGCCACACCGGAGAGGAAGCCCTCTCCGCAGCCCTCGCCCAGCACGGCCGAACCTTCCGCCACAACGAGCACTCACTCCGCGTCGTAGACCGCCTGGAGAGGGAAGGCGACGGATTAAACCTTACATTAGAGGTTAGAGACGGGATACGTAACCATACAGGACAGGGTTATCCATCTACGAGAGAGGGCGAGATCGTGCGCATCGCCGACCGCATCGCGTACGTCAACCACGACGTGGACGACGCCCTGCGGGCGGGAATTCTCCGGTTCGAGGACCTGCCGGCGGGTCCGATCTCCGCCCTCGGACAGAAGATGAGCCGGAGGATAGACACCCTGGTCCGGGACATGATCTCTACTTCTAAACAAAAGGGTGAGGTGTCTCTCTCGGACGAAGGATACGCGGCGCTGATGGGACTCAGGACCTGGCTCTTCGAGAACGTCTACCGCGGCGGCGGGCGCTCGCGGGAGAACGAGAAGGCCGCGCGGGTCGTCCGGGAGCTATTCGGGCACTTTTTCCGGCACGAACAAGAGCGAACGAAAAGTGACC
>CADCUW010000285.1:0-3404 GCA_902805985.1 uncultured Rubrobacteraceae bacterium | reverse complement strand
ACCTGGCTCTTCGAGAACGTCTACCGCGGCGGCGGGCGCTCGCGGGAGAACGAGAAGGCCGCGCGGGTCGTCCGGGAGCTATTCGGGCACTTTTTCCGGCACGAACAAGAGCGAACGAAAAGTGACCCGGACCCCGTCGTGGAGACGGTGGACTTCGTGGCCGGCATGACCGACCGCTACGCGCTCGCGACCTACAGGAGGATCTTCCTGCCCCGCGGCGAGATCTTCGCGTGAGCGGCGCCTGAGTTCGTGAGACCGGGGCCGCGCGTCAGATTTAGCAGACGCTTATCCCGTGTTCAGGAGGCCGGAGGAGATCCCAGAGACGGTGAGCAGTAGCGTCCTGAGGACGCCTTCCCGCTCCGGGGAGTCTTCGGGGAGATCCCGGAGCCGGCGCAGGAGGCTTACCTGGACGTAGGAGAGCGGGTCCACGTAGGGGTTTCTGAGGCGGATCGAGCGCTGCAGGACGGGGGTGTCGTCGAGAAGGCTCCCAGAGCCCGTTACGAGGAGCAGGGCATCCACGCAAGCGGCGTGCTCCGCGGAGATCCTGGCCCACATCCGCTCCCTGACCCCTTCGTCTCGGACGAGGGATGCGTAGGACCAGGCTATGCGGAGGTCGCTCTTGGCGAGGGTCATCTGCATGAAGTCCACGAGCGTCCGGAAGAACGGCCATCCGCGGTACATCTCGCGCAGGGTTTCGAGCTTCCCCCCGTCCCTGACGAACGAGCCGAGCGCCGCGCCGGAGCCGTACCAGGAGGGCAGGAGGAACCGGTTCTGCGTCCAGGCGAAGACCCACGGGATCGCCCGGAGGCTCTCCACCTCGGGGTTCTGCACCCGGCGGGCGGGACGGCTGCCCATGTTCAGCGACGACAGCTCGCCGATGGGGGAGGCCTCGGAGAAGAAGGGGAGGAAGTCCTCATCCTCGTAGACCAGCGAGCGGTACGCCTCCCTGGCGATGGTGGAGAGCTCCTCCATCGCGTCCGTCCATCGGGTCTCGGGGGCGGGGGGAGACGTGTCGGCGGTCGCCTCCAGGACCGCTGCCAGCACCGTGTCCAGGTTGCGGCGGGCCAGGCCGCGCATGCTGTACTTGAAGGAGATCACCTCCCCCTGCTCGGTGATCCTGATGTTGCCGTCGAGCGTGCCGGCGGGCTGGGCCATGATCGCCCTGTAGCTCGGGCCGCCGCCCCGCCCGGCACTCCCCCCGCGGCCGTGAAAGAGCCTCAGGCGGACGCCGTGGTCCCTGGCGACCGAGGCGAGTTGGCCCTGCACTTCGTAGAGGGTCCAGTTGCTCGTGATGTATCCGGCGTCCTTGCCGGAGTCGCTGTAGCCGAGCATGATCTCCTGCAGATCGCCTGCATGGGACAGCGACGACCTGTAGAACGGGTCCTCCAGCAGGAGCCGCAAGACCTCGGGGGCCCGCCCGAGGTCGTCCACCGTCTCGAAGAGCGGCGAGACCCGTAGATGGTTGGCCGAGCAATTGCCTTCGGCATCGACCTGGAGCAGGCCCGCCCGCTTGGCCAGCAACTGCACGCAGAGCACGTCGCTCGCGTGGTGGGCCATGCTCAGGACGAAGGCCTCGACCGGCATCTCCGAGAACTCCTCCCTGGCCGCCTGTATGCGCCCGAAGGTCTCCAGTACCTTCGCCGACTCCCCGGAGAGGTCCTCCGGTGTGGCTTCGAGCGGGTCCGGGTCGGCGAGAAGGCGTCGCAGGAGCGCGGCGCGTTGCGGTTCGTCCATCTCCAGGAGGTCTTCCCCCGAGGCGTGGGCGACCACGGCGGCCGTCGCCCGGACCACCGTCGCGCTCTCCTGACGGACGTCCAGCTTCGCCAGGTGGAACCCGAAGACTTCGACCTGCCGGATCAGGTCCCGCAACCCGCCCTCCGCCGCCCGCTCTCCGCCGTGGCGCAGCAGGCTCTCCCGCACGACCGACAGGTCATCTAGAAACCCCGTGGCGCCGGCGTAGGCGTCGTTGGACCCTGGATCTTCGCGCGTGCGACGCAGGCGTTCGGCCACGAAGAGCAGCATCTTGCGGTACAGCTCGTTCGGGTCACTGGCCCTGTAACGCTCGACCACCTCCGGCATTCGCCCCTCGTAGCCCTCGATGGTCTCCCTGAGTCCCTCCGAGACGCCGGTAAGCCTCTGCGACTGGCTCATGTGGTTTACAAGCCCCGAGACCGAGGCGAGGTGGCGCTCGACGATCAGCCGCCGGTGCAGGCCGAGCGCCGTGTTGATCATGGGCGGCTCGACGAACGGGTTGCCGTCCTGGTCCCCGCCGACCCAGGAGCCGAACTCCAGCACCCGCCCGAGCCGGGGGGTCTCTTGGGGGAACTGCGCCGCGAGCTCGTCCTCGAACTCCCTGTAGGCCTCGAGCGTCGCGGAGATGAGCGGGTGCTCGAAGAAGAGCAGGGTCCGCTCGATCTCCTGGGTCACCTCCGGCCGCCTGACCCTCAGCTCGTCCGTCTGCCAGAGGACCGTGATCTCCTCCGCGAGGTCCTCCTCGATCCGGCGCCGCTCCTTCTGGGTGAGCGAGGGCGACTCCAGTCCGGCCAGCATCTCGCCGACGCGCTCGTGCTTGCGCCTGACGCTCCTGCGCATGGCCTCGGTGGGGTGCGCCGTTAGGACGAGCCCGACGCTCATGCCGTCGAGCACCTGCTGCAAGTCCTGTGCGCCTACACCCTCATCCTTCAGGCGCGAGAGCGCGCTCGCCACCGATGCCCTTTGCGGCGGGCTGTCGGGCGAGGCCTCGTACTGGCGGCTGCGCCGGACCCGGTGGTAGCGCTCGGCGATGTTGACGAGCTGGAAGTACACGGAGAAGGCGCGCACGATCCGGTTCAGGTCGTCGGGGTCGAGGCCGTCGATCAGGTCCCGCAGCCTGCCGTCGAGGTCGGGGTCGTAGCCGAAGCGCAGCCGCTTGCACAGCAGGCGTATCTCCTCCTCGGCTTCAAAGAGGCGCCTGCCCTCCTGCTCGATCAAGACCTGGCCCAACACGCGCCCGAGTAGGTTGATGTCCCGCCGCAAGGGCTCGTCTTTGGGCTCGAAGCCGACCCCCGGCGGGAGGTCCGCGTACCCGGCCCTCGGCGCCTGGTCTGATCTCTGACGGATACTCACGGTCGGTAGAGTAACATTACGCCCCATGGGGTCGGAGACGAATGGCGAATATCTGTACATCGGTATAACGGGGGCGCGGGCTTGAGGATCTCGCAGCGCAGCATCGAGGACGTGCGCGAGGCTGCGAACATCGTCGAGGTTACCTCCGAGTTCACCGCCCTGCGCCGCCAGGGCACCCGCTTCTCCGGCCTCTGCCCATACCCGGACCACCAGGAGAAGACCCCCTCCTTCAGCGTCTCCCCGGACAGGGGCTTCTATTACTGTTTCGGCTGCCTGGAGGCCAACGAGCGCATCTGGAC
>CADCUW010000284.1 GCA_902805985.1 uncultured Rubrobacteraceae bacterium | reverse complement strand
GGCGCCTACGTCGGCGTGGACCCGGGATCGGTGGTCCCCACAAACGGCGGTGCCGAGGCCCTCTTCCTCGCCGCCCGCGCCGCCGGGAAGGGTGGAACCGCCCTGATCCTCGAGCCCACCTTTAGCGAGTACGCGCCCGCCGCCGAAGCCGCCGGGCTGCCCCCGCTGCGCCGCATCGTCCGCAGCCCGGAGGACGGCTTTAGGCTCGACCCGGGGAAGCTCACGGACCTCGACGAGGTCTCGGTCGTCTTTCTCTGCAACCCGAACAACCCGACGGGTGAGGCACTCGGACGACGAGAAGTATTGGAGCTCTCCGAGCGCGTCCGGGACGCCGGGGGCGTGCTCGTCGTGGATGAGGCGTTCGTGGATTTCGTGCCGGAGATCTCCGTGGCCGATGTGGTGGACGATCACCTCTTCGTCGCGAGGTCCTTCACCAAGTTCTTCGCTATACCGGGGCTGCGGCTGGGGTGCCTGATCTGCCCTGACGCGGCCCGGGCGCAGGCACTGCAACCCTCCTGGCCGGTGAACGCTGTCGCCGCCGCCGCAGGGACCACCGCCGCGCGCGACGCGGGCTTTGCCGGGAGGTCCATCCGGGAGGTGACCCGGCTGCGGGAAGATCTCTCCGCGGATCTCGCCGCGCTGCCGGGCCTAACGGTCTTCCCCGGCGCGGCGAATTTCCTGCTCGTCCGGGGTCCCGAGGGCCTTACGGAGCGGCTGGCCCGGAGGGGCGTGCTGGTACGGGGTTGCGCGCCGTTCGCCGGCCTTGGACCGGCCTTCTTCCGGGTCGCCGTGCGCGCGGGGGAAGAGAACGGGGCGCTGGTGGAGGCTCTCAGGGGGGCGTTGTAGGCGTTAGGGCGCTCATCCTCGGCGGGGCGCGCAGCGGCAAGAGCCTCTACGCCGAGCGCATGGCCGGCTCTCTGGGCGGGCGCGTCCTCTACGTGGCCACGGCGCTCCCGAACGACGACCCGGACCTCCGGCGCCGGGTGTCTCTACATCGGCTGCGGAGGCCGGCCGCGTGGGGCACGGTGGAGGCGGGCGACCTCGACCGGGTGCCGGGTGAAGCGGACAACTGGGACGCCGTGCTGCTTGATTCGTTGACGCTGTGGGTCTCGGCGCGGCTCTACGCCGTCGGAGAAGAGGAGACGCTGGCGAGCTTTGGAGGGTTTCTGGAGGAGATCTCGCCGCACCCGAGACCGTTCGTGCTCGTGAGCGACGAGGTCGGGCTCGGCGTCGTGCCCGAGAGCGCGGAAGGCCGGGTCTTCCGAGACGTTCTGGGCGCCGCGAACCAGCGGGCCGCGAGGGCGGCGGATGAAGTTCACCTCTGCGTCGCCGGGATCGGGGTCAGGATCAAGTAGTTGCGCGCCCTGCTCTCGTTTTTTACCATCCTCCCCGTGCGGCCGGCCTCCCTGGCCGACGCGGCCCGCGCGGGCCACCTGCTGCCACTGGTCGGCCTCTTCACGGGCCTGTTCGGCGCGCCGCTGGTCCTGCTCGCGTTCCTCCTACCACCCTCCGTAGCCGCCGTGCTGGCGCTCGGGGGCGTACTCCTCGCCGCCGGCTTCCACCACGCCGACGGCGTCCTCGACGTCGGCGACGCCCTGATGGTCCGCGGAGACCCGACGCGCCGTCGCGCGGTCCTCAAGGACACGAGGGTAGGCATCGGTGGTCTCGGGGCCCTCTTCCTCGTCTACGCCCCCGCGGTGACGGCTCTCACCGCCCTTGCGGAGGCATCCCCCTCGCGCGCCGCCGCGACGCTCATCGCCGCCGAGATCGCCGCCCGCTCGACCATGCTGCTCATGCTCGCCGTCGGCCGTCCCGCCGAACCGGGCTCTTCGTCTGTCTTGTTTGTCGAGGCGCTCTCAGGTCCGCGTCGAACGCTCGGCATCGCGATAGCCATACTCGCCCCGCTCCCCTTCTTGTTACCAGCCGGTATCGTCGGCGTGCCCGCCGCGCTGTGCATCCTTCTGGCCGCGTTGCTCGGGCTCGCGGTGTCCGGTCGGGCCTTTGGGGGCATTGGCGGCGACGCCGTGGGGGCCACCGGGGAGCTGACGAGAACACTCCTGCTGGTGGTCGTCTCCGCGACCGCCTAGCCCCGGCTCTTCGCAGAGCCGGGGCTACGGGCTGCCAGGGGCTAAGAAGCGGCGATCTAGCTCGGCAGGTCGTCTCCGGGCAGCATGACATGAACCGCGACCCCGGGGGCGATCTCGCCGAGATGCTCCTGGAACTTCTCCGGCGTGCCGGTGAAGAACGGCAGGACGTCCTGGCTGTAGTGGATCGGGACGACGTGCTGGACGCCGAGCAGGCGGGCGGCGTGGGCGGCCTCGAAAGGACCCATGACCAGGCGGTCCCCGATGGGGAGGAGGGCGAGGTCCGGGTGGTAGAGCTCGCCGATGAGCTGCATGTCGCCAAAGACCGAGGTGTCGCCCGCGTGGTAGAGGCGGAAGCCGCTCTCGAACTCCACGACGTACCCCATCGGCTCGCCGCCGTAGATCAGGGACCCATCTTCAGTCTGGATGCTCGAGGAGTGGAAGGCGTTGGTCGCCGTGACCTTTATGCCGCCGATCTCGGCCGTGCCGCCCTTCTGGATCGGCTGCCCGTTCTCCACGCCCTGTCCCTGCAGGTAGGCGTAGATCTCGAAGTTGGAGACCACAGCGGCACCCGTCTCCTGCGCGATGGCTACGGTGTCTCCCATGTGGTCGAAGTGGCCGTGGGTCAACAAGATGGTGTCGACGTTCCCGGCCTCCTTCAAATCGTCCGGGGTCGTCGGGTTCTGCGACAGGAACGGGTCTATGAGAATCTGCTCGCCGCCGGGAGTTACGAGCCTGAAGGCCGCGTGCCCGAGGTAGTTGATCCTGGTCCCGCCAAGCATCTCTTCCACGAATTCCTCCATCCGTTTGCTAAACAAGGGCTCAAAAGCCCCTTGACGTGTACCCGATCCCGTATACGAGAAAACGGCGCCCGCGGCGGCGGATATAATCCCGCCGGCTCCGGATCGGCCGGGCCCAAAACGGATATTTTTCGGAGGTGCATGAAAGCATTGGTCCTGCTCGCGTTGCTCGCGGGCCTGTGCGTGGCGGTTCAGACCAACCTGACGGCGGTGGCCCAGCGGGCGCTCGGGGCGCCGGTGCTCGTCGCCATCTCGGGCCTCGCCACGAGCCTGACGGCCCTCATCGTCGCCCTGACCCTCGCGAAGCCCGACTTTACCGGCCGGGCCGTCGGCTACGCCGTGGGCTCCGGGGTGCTAGGCGCCGTTATCGTCGGCGCCATAGCGACCGCCGCGGCCCAGGGCGGCGTCGCCCGCGCCCTCTCCCTCGTCATAGCCTCCCAGCTCGTCTTCGGCCTGCTTCTCGACGCCCTCGGCGTCTTCGGCGGCAGCCCGGACGTCGGGGTGCTGAAGGTTCTTGGCGTGGCCCTCATCATCGCCGGCGGCGTGCTCGTGGTGAGGTTCTGAGGTTCTGAGGTCTTATCCCTGGGCTCCGGAACCCTGGACATTCGCTCGGGGTGGCGCCCCGAGCCGGAAACGTGTTGGAGCCGGGGCGTGTAGCCCGATGCCTAGAATCTAATGCCTAGAACCTGTAACCTTGAGCCTTATGGGCTATCTCCCTATAGGCGACCACGGCGTCATCGGCAACCTGCACACGGCGGCGCTCGTCGGGATGGAAGGGACGATCGACTGGCTGTGCCTGCCGGCGTTCGACTCGCCGGCCGTGTTCTGCTCCATCCTGGATGACGAGAAGGGCGGGCACTTCACCCTCCGTCCGGTGGACTACCACAAGAGCCAGCAGCTCTACCTGCCGGACTCGAACGTGTTGCTGACGCGCTTCTTCTCCTCCGAGGGGATGGCGGAGGTGATCGACTTCATGCCCATCCTCTCCGAGCCGGGGGACCGCTCCCGTCTCGTGCGCGACGCGCGGGTCGTGCGCGGCACGATGCGCTTCGAGATGCAGTGCCGGCCTTCTTTCGACTACGCCCGCGGGCAACACCACGTCTCCATCGGCAAGAAGGGGGCCGTCTTCGCCTCGGCGAGCGCCACCCACGCCTCGCTCGCGCTCTCGACCGCCGTGCCCCTGGAAGATTGGGAGAGCGGGGCCGCAGGGACGCAGTTCACGCTCGAAGAGGGCGAGCGGGCGACGTTCGTGCTCTCGGAGGTCGAGGACGGGGAGGGGCCGGGGCCGCCGTTCACGCGGGCCAGGTTCGAGGAGAGCCTGCACGCGACGCTCGGGTACTGGCGGCGTTGGATCTCGCACAGCACCTACTCCGGGCGCTGGCGGGAGTTCGTACATCGCTCGGCCCTCGTCCTCAAGCTGATGGTCTACGACCCGACCGGGGCGTTGGTAGCGGCACCCACGATGGGGCTACCCGAGAGGATCGGGGGTGAGCGCAACTGGGACTACCGCTACGCCTGGCTCCGCGACGCCGCCTTTACCCTGTACGCCCTGATCTCCATCGGCTTCGAGGATGAGGCCTACAGGTTCATGGGCTGGCTGCGCGACCGCTGCGCCCTGGACGAGGATGGCCTCCTCCAGCCCCTCTACGGCATCGATGGCCGCACGAGAATAGTGGAGGAGAACCTCGACCACCTCTCCGGCTACATGGGCTCAAGGCCCGTGCGCCTGGGCAACGCGGCCTACGGACAGATCCAGCTAGACCTCTACGGCGCCATCCTCGATGCGGCCTACCTCTACAACAAGTACGGCGCCCCCCTCGACTACGACCTCTGGCAGAACCTCCGCCGCATCCTGGACTGGCTCTGCGACAACTGGCAGCTCGAGGACGAGGGCATCTGGGAGGTCCGCGGCGGGCGGCGCCACTTCGTCTCGTCGAAGGTCATGAGCTGGGTCGCCCTGGAGCGGGCCGTGAGGATCTCGCGCCAGCGCGGCCTACCGGCTGGCAACGGGGGGGTGCTGCGCTGGATAGGCGAGCGGGACAAGATCTATGAGGAGGTCATGGAGAAGGGCTGGAACCCGAAGAAGGGCTCCTTCGTCCAGTACTACGGCGCAGAGGCCCTCGACGCCTCGCTCCTCCTGATGCCGCTCGTCAAGTTCGTCGGCCCGACGGACCCGCGTTGGATCTCCACCCTCGACCACATCCAGAGCGAGCTTACCTACGACACCCTGGTAGACCGCTACAAGACCGAGACCGCAGCCCCCGACGGCCTTGCGGGCGACGAGGGCTCCTTTAGCCTCTGCTCTTTCTGGCTCGTGGAGTGCCTTACCCAGGCCGGCCGGCTCGACGAGGCCCGCCTCGCCCTCGAAAAGATGTTCTCCTACGCCAACCACCTCGGCCTCTACGCCGAAGAGGTCGGCCCCTCAGGCGAGGCCCTCGGCAACTTCCCCCAGGCCCTCACCCACCTCTCCCTCATAAGCGCCGCCGTCCACCTCGACCGCGCCCTCGGTTAGCCGCAGGCTGCTCTACTTCGCGGCCCCGCTCTTCTCCGAAGCGGAGAAGACCTTCAACGAACGCCTCACCGCGAGACTGGAAGATGAGGGCCTCCGCGTCTTCTTGCCCCAGCGACTAGGACACCATACCGATAACCGCCAGGATGACGATGGAGATCGCCACGGGGGCCAGGGCGAGGCGGGTGATCTCACCCTCACGCCCCACGAGCCCTGTCGCCGTGGCCGCGAGCACGATGCGCTGCGGCGCGAGCAGGCTGGCGTGGCTCCCTGAGACGTTCTGCGACGCCGCCGCCAGCGTCTCTGAAAGCCCGAGCCCCCGCGCCGCCTCGACCTGCAGCGGCATGAAGAGCGCGTTCGAGGCCGCGTTGGATCCCGCCAACGCCCCGCCGAACGCCCCGAGCACGGGAAGCAAGGCAGGGT
>CADCUW010000283.1:5501-5840 GCA_902805985.1 uncultured Rubrobacteraceae bacterium | reverse complement strand
TAGTCCAGATCTCGCTCATACCAGTCTGATTACGGTGGAAGGCGATCTTGGTTCCGTCCGGAGACCAAGCCGGTAAATAGTCTGACCCCGAATCGGTGAGTCGGGTCTTGTCGGAGCCATCCTGGTTCATGGTCCAGATGCCCCCGTCCCCAACGAAGGCTATCTTGCCGTTCTTGCCGGGGAAGGCGGCTTCAGCAGGCTTCTGCGCCGCCACAAGCGCCAGCAGCAGCGCCGCAAGCACCGCCACCGCCAACAACGCTCCCGCAACTACCACCTTGAGGGGGCCGATCCTCTTTAACCTTGCAGCGTGCATATGGCTGCCTTTCCCGACGAAGGAAG
>CADCUW010000283.1:0-5491 GCA_902805985.1 uncultured Rubrobacteraceae bacterium | reverse complement strand
AAGAGATAGCGAACGCCATCGTCTACCTGGCGTCACCACTCGCGTCGAGCGTGCACGGCGCGAACTGGGTTATCGACGCGGGGGTATCCAAGACCGTCTGACCACCGATCGGGGCGAACCTCGCGGGGTTCGCCCTGATCGCCACGCACGGCATACCCGTGCGCATATTTGGCGGGCGCGGACGGCGCAGAATCCCTCCTTTTCTGCCAGGCCCCGCTGCAGCCATACGTTGCCCTATTCTTGGCCGGGCTGGAACGTTATTCACCCGAGTGCGTGGAAGGGGGGTTCTCCGAAGTCTGGATGCAGGATTTCGTATCAAACGAGCCTGTGAAGGGCGCCAGAGCCCGATTGCTGTCCACCGGACAGGAGAGACCGCCACAACATCTAGTAGGGGCGGATAAAGTTGCAGAAAACTGGTTTCCGAACTGCCGTTGCCTTTAGCGCGCGCTTGCGCGACGAGACGGAGCTGGACACCTTGAGCGCGACGTGGTGGACCTGGTCAGGAAGGCGACTACCGGCGGCCTTGGGGGCTGGAGGTCCTCCACTACCCCTACTGACCCGGCCGGGTCAGCATGGTGATGATGATCGCGATCATCATCGTCGCCATCGTCGTCCCGATGCGGGGCGCGAAAAAGCCCGCCGGCTTCGGCCGGTGGGCTCTCCGCGGGGGCGGCGATGATGATCATCGTCGCCCCGACGCCCATGCTTTGTACCGTCCCTGTCGCCTCGTTGCAGACGATCAGGCCATTGCCCTCGGTCTTACCTCCTTCTCTATGACTTCCCCTGCCTCCGTCTCGGCCATCTCCAGCTCGTAGCGGTCCTGGAGGTTCATCCAGTACTGCGCCGAGGTCCCGAAGTACCGCGCCAGCCGCAGCGCCGTGTCGGCGGTTATGTCGCGCTTGCCCGCCACGATCTTGTAGATCCTCGGCGGGTCCACCCCTATCGCCTTCGCCAGCGCGTAGGGCGTTAACCCCAGCGGCTCCAGGAACTCCATCTCCAGGAACCTCCCCGGGGTCATGGGCGCGTACACTCTCTCTTCTGCCATCTCCGCAATCACCTCCTTTCGCTCAATGATAGTCGGTCACCTCCACCTCGTGGGCATCGCCGCCCTCGAAGAAGAAGCACACCCGGTAGAGCTTGTTTATGCTTATCGACCACTGCCCGTCGCGGTCGCCGCCCAGCTTGTGCAGCCGGTTTCCGGGGGGCGTCTCCAGCTCTTCCACGTTGTTGGCGATGTCCACAGACAAGAGCTTCGCGACCGCCCTCTCGCGCAACTGCTGGGGGACGGCCTTCTGCTTCTGGCCCTTCCACAACCTCTCGGTTTCTTTGTCGGCGAAGCCCTTTATCACGCCCGTAATAATAGTGTGCTGCGCTATTAGTGTCAAGAGCTGATAGCGTACCGCGATACTATCCATGGGCCTTGCTCGGCAAGCGGCTCCGGTTAATCGTAACCGTCCTTGCGCCCGTGTGAGGCCTTCGCACGGTTGTCATGGGATCGTGCAAATGTCCGAGGCGGGACGCGAACTGGACGCCGCGATCGCGGAACGCGTGATGGGCTTGGGCCGGCGAGGCTCCCTGGAGGGGGACGTGCTCCTGCCTCCGGAGGCTCCTTTTGGCAAGCAAGGCGGTCCTAATCCTGGGGGCTTTCTCTCCCCCGGAGCGCAAGGAGGTGCTCGACGCCGTCAAGCGGAAGCTGCGCGAGGAAGGCTACGCGCCCATACTCTTCGACGTCGACGGCCCGGACAGTCAGGACGCCACGACGACGGTCACGACGCTCGCGCGCCTGTCTCGGTTCGTCGTCATCGACCTTACCGACCCGCGCAGCTCGCCCTACGAGATCGCCTCCTTCGCTCGGGAAGTGCCGACCGTGATCAGACCGCTGGTATGGGACGAGTATAGAGAGTTCGGCATGTTCGCTGACCTGCAAAGGAACTACGAGTGGGTGCTGGACACCTTTCGCTACGAGGGATTGGAGCACCTCGTTGCCTCATTCAATGAGGAAGTCGTCCGACCGGCCGAGGCCATGGTGAAAGTGCTGCGGGCGAGACTTCAACCCTGAACCCCTCTCGTTCAAAAAAAGAACCAAAGTCCACGGCCTCATGCAGATCCCCCTTTAAGGCTTCAATGCTCACGATGGGGCACCCCAGCGCGGAATGTTCGCTTAACCTGCGTGCGTAAAAACCCGCCGAGAACTGTTCACCCTGTGTGCGGGCTACTGCGCTAGGCATCTCTGCCAAGCCTAGAAGCCTACAGAGTTTAGGCTCGATCTGGGTGTTTTGGACGAAAGGCTGCCCCCTCGCTCGCGTGTCGTTGCGCCGCGCCGTTTTGCTCGGAAGCGAACGTGCGGGCAATGTAAATAGTTGTCAGATATTGTCAACAATAGTGTTACAATTATCGGGCGGGTACCATTTGCGGACCATGAGGATCGACGTGGAGAACCTGAAAAAGCTGCGGGAGGATAGGGCGCTATCGCTCAGGGAGTTGGCCCAGGCGAGCGGCGTCTCGCACACCACGATCTGGGACCACGAGCGCGGCAAGGAGGGCGCCCACCCACGCACCATCCGTCTTCTGGCGCGGGCCCTGGGCGTTACCCCCCGCGAGCTCATGGCAAAGGGAGAGTAGGTATGAGTAGCACGAACGGTCACGGCCCAAAGAAGGCCGTCCTCTACGCCCGCGTCTCGACGGACGAGCAGGCCAGGAGCGGCTACAGCTTGCGCCAGCAGGTGGAGCGGCTCCGCGATCACGCGGCGTCCGAAGGCTACGGGGTCCTGGAAGAAATCCTGGACCCTGGGCAGAGCGGCGTGAGTCTGCAGCGGCCCGGCCTGGACCGTGTGCGGGATCTGGTGGCGGGCGGGGGGGTGTCTGTTGTATTCGCCCAGGACCGGGACCGCTTCGCGCGGGAGCCCGCCTACCTCTACCTCCTCAAGCAAGAGTTCGGCGAGCACGGCACGATTATCAGGGCGCTCAACGACCGCGGCGACGATAGCCCCGAAGGCGAGCTCACGGACGGCATCCTCGACCAGCTGGCGAAGTTCGAGCGGGCCAAGACCGCCGAGCGGACAAGAAGGGGCAAACTCAGGCGGGCCAGGGAGGGAAAGGTAATCGCCGGGCACACCCCACCCTACGGCTTCGCGTACAACGAGGCGAGGGACAACCTCGTGCCCGAGGAGCGGCAGATGCGCGTGGCGCAGCGCATCCTGCGCGAGCTCGCCGGGGGCACGAGTGTCTTCGGCATCAGCCAGACCCTCATGCGCGAGGGCGTGCCGGCGCCGAGGGCCGGCGCCAACTGGAACCACGCCGCCATCCGCCGCATCGTGCTCTCGGACCTCTACGTCCGCCACACCGCAGACGAGGTGCGGGGGATGGTTTCGGCGGAGGTGGCCGCCCGGCTCGACTCTAGCGGAGCTACCGAGTACGGAGTCTGGCACTTCAACACCAAGAGGACGACCCGCAGCCACGTCTCGAGGGTGGGGCCGAACGGCAGGGAATACGCGGAGCGGCAGCGGACCCACGCGAAGCCGAAGGAGGAGTGGATCCCCGTGCCCGTGCCGCTCGGCGAAGGACACGGCGTTCCGCGCGCCACCGTGGAGGCCGCGCGGGAGACCATGCGCTCGCGCGCCCGCCACTACCGGGAGACGAGCCGGGTGTGGGAGCTCGCCGGTGGCGTCTTCTACTGCGTCCACTGCGACCGGAGGATGTCCTTCGCCAACGTGAAGCGCAAGAACGGCAAGCGCATGGCCTACTACCGCTGCCAGGGGCACAGGCGTAACGGCCACAAGGAGGGCTGCCCGAACGCCCGCCACTACCGCGCCCTCGAGACGGAAGACCTGGTTTGGCGCTTCGTCCGGGGCCTCCTTACCGACCCCGACCGGCTGCGCCGCGGCCTCGACGCCATGATCGAGGAGAAGCGCCGAGGGCTGCGCGGCGACCCGGACAGGGAGTCGCGCCTCTGGCTGGAGAGGATCGCGGACGTCGACCGCCAGCGTGCCCGCGCCCAGGGCCTCGCCATAGAGGGACTCCTGAGTCCCGAGGAGCTGCGCTCCAAGCTCTCGGCGCTCGAGGGCATCCGCGAGGCCGCCGCGCGCGAGCTCGAGGCCCTGAAGGGCCACAGGGAAGAGGCCGAGGAGCTAGAGCGCGACCGCGACGCCCTGCTCGCGGGCTACGCCGGGCTCGTGCCCCGGGGCCTGGACGCCCTCGAGCCCGAGGACCGCCGCTGGACCTACGGACGCATCCGCCTGAAGGTGTTCGGCCACTCTGACGGCACCATCGTCGCCACCTGGGCTTTCGGACAGGACGCTGGTGTTGTCTCTGAGTACACTCATGAGGACGAGGGCAACGCGTACCTGCGTCTCGGGGAGGTCTTGACGAAGCTCGGGCGGGAGGACGAGGCGCGGGAGGCCTACGGGGCTGGCGTCGGGCAGGCCGAGAAGTTCGGGCACAGCGGGATGGCCGAGGACCTCAGGCTCGCGCGCATCCAGCTCGGCGGGTAGGTCTAGGAGGGATGGTTCGGGGGTAAGAATCTAACCAGCCATGTGGGGTATCATAGAGAAGATCGAGTTGTCTTATAGCCTTGCCAAGAGCGCGGCGTGGGGGAGACGGGGCGTATTGTCCCGCCTCCCCTCGTGGACGCTTGGGCTTCTTGAAGACCGCAACGTGAGGGTGTGATCCTGTTGGAAAAGCAGACGGAATACCAATTCTACGGGCCTAACCTGGGCTACGTGCTGGAGTTGTACGAGAGGTACCGCGAGGACCCAGACTCCGTGGACGAGGGCGCGCGGGAGTTCTTCGGGTCCTGGAGCCCGCCGCGTCCCAACGGGACTAACGGCAGCGCCGCGACGGCGGCCCCCCGGGACATCGAGCTCGACGTCGAGAAGGCCGTCGGGGCCTCCAAGCACGTCAGGCACATAAGGGACTTCGGGCACAGGGCGGCGAAGCTCGACCCCTTGGGCAGCGAGCCGCCCGGCGACCCGACGCTCGACCCCGAGTTCTACAGGATCACGGATGACGATCTGGATCACCTGCCGCCGCTTATCATCGGCGGCCCCATAGCCAAGAAGACCGCGACGGCGCGGGAGGCCGTGGAGGCGCTCAGGGACCTCTACTGCAACACCACAGGCTACGACTTCGGCCACGTCCACGACCCGGACGAGCGGTTCTGGCTCAGGGAGGCCGTCGAGTCCGGGCGCTTCTACAAGCGGATGGAGGGCGAGTCCGCCAAACGCCTGCTCATGCGCCTGACGCGTATAGACACCTTCGAGAAGTTCCTGCACAAGTCCTTTCTCGGCCAGAAGCGGTTCTCCGTCGAGGGCAACGACATGGTCGTGCCGATGCTCAACCTGATCGCCCGCCGGGCGACGGAGCACGGTACGCCCGAGATGGTGCTCGGCATGGCCCACCGCGGTCGCCTGAACGTGCTCGCCCACGTCCTGGACAAGTCTTACTCCAGGATCTTCGGCGAGTTCCAGCAGCCGGAGAAGGGCGAGTCCTCCTC
>CADCUW010000282.1 GCA_902805985.1 uncultured Rubrobacteraceae bacterium | reverse complement strand
AACGTCCGAACTTGCCTACATAGAGATCACCTCCCTTGCACGCCCAGACAAGGCATCAAGATCGGCGGGTAGGCAGTCTACCCTTCGCGATCCTGCTCGCCCTGTACTCTAGGCGTACCCTCGGCGTCATCCGTCGAACCGAATACCCTCTGAGAGCCCCCTGATAGGCCGTGGGGGGCAAGGGTTCGCAAGGGTACTACCCTTGCATCCGAGCACTCGTAGCGTCGCCAGCTGCTCGGGCGTCTGCACCCCCTCCGCGACTACCTTTATACCTAGGCCATACCCGAGCCCGATCACCCCTCAACGATAGCCGCGTCCTTCGGGTCTCGTCCTATACCCCCCACGAACTGCCTGTCTGTCTGTCTGTCTTTAGCGTGCTCGCGGGGCAGCGTTTCAGGTACGTGAAGGAGGGCTAGCTCGTGCCAAAGTCGTCCGTGGCGAGGTTTACGCTCAAGGCCGTGAGCTCCCGCAAGGAGGCAGCCATGGCCTCCCCGTCGCCCACCACGACGCTCTCGGTTAACTCGAGTTCTAGATTGTTCGCGTCCAGCCCCGACGCTTCGAGAGCCCGTGTGACCTTACGCGCCTGGTATGGCTGGGCAGATATTGCTTGGCAGGGTGGTTCGTTCGTCCTGAGCGAGGGGTCGCACCCGTGCTCATCCTGCCACTCTCTCATCTGCCGGCAGGTCTCGTCCAGCACCCATTATCCCACAGACACGATGAGCCCCGTCTCCTCAGCGATCTCGATAAATGCCTTTGGCGAGAGTAGGCCCCGCTCCGGGTGCTACCAGCTCACGAGCGCCTCTACCTCCACTATCCTGCCCGTCTCGAATTCCTCTAGACTAGGACATCCCCTTCTCGCCGTCTTCGTGTCAAGCGTTCCGGCTCCGCGATTCTTTCGCGGAGCCGGAGCGCCTTGGACAGGTCTGTCCGCGGCGGCCCGAGTTCCCCGCACCCCAAGCAGCGGGCGCGTCTTTGGTTTCCAGCGCCGGTCGTCACCCAGGCGGGGTAGAGATGCCTGCAACGCCAATTTGCCGGTCCTGTCCGCACCGCTTCGGCCATCCGGGTCCTTCCCTTTGCCCACACTCTTTCGTGCCCGCAACCGTAGCCTACGGGAGGATCGGGCGCGTCCCCGAACGGCCTATCTTCTCGGGTCTTGGAGACGGTCATCAACAACTCAGGGACACGTCCAGGAGCGGTCTCGATGTCTGCCCAAACCCGGATAGGCGTGCTCATCTTGCCAGGTAGACCGGAGCCCCGAGCTTGCCCAACCCTCGGCCCGGGCGTAGGGCTCCGTCCGCCGCCGTGTAGGTGGTAAGCGGGAACCTGGCCGGCTCTTGATCTCGTGCGGGAATACGCATCCGCGCGCCGCGGTAGGGTGTTCTATGGTCGCACAGAACGCCAACCCGTGCCCTAAATGGGGGCTGGCGTTACGCACCACCCTCCCTGCCACCACCGGAGAGCGGCGCGGCTTCATGCCGCCAACGTCCGTAGACGACGTTGGCGGCCACTTACATGCTCGATATCAGGGCGATGCGAAACGCTCTTTGCCGGGAGCACTCCTGGTCGGTAAGCTCTCTGATCCGTTCGATGTCCGCCAACGCGCTCAGACCGTCTTCCAGGTGGGGCCTCAGATCCCGCAAGCTATCGCTTGCTGCCTCCCCGACCGCGTGCGTGGGGTACTGCCGTGACAGGCAACCGACCATCTCCCGTAAGAGCTTGTCCGTAACTTCGATCGTTCGCTCGGGGCAAGACCGCCCGTCGTACCTGCTTTCCTTTGAGGCTCGGTGGGACATCGTTTTCTCCATCTCTTCCGCCCGTCAGGAATACCAATGGTAGGCAAAAGCGTCGTCGCCGTTATCGTCCGGATGGGGTATCTTTGCATCCCACAATTTGCGTACCTTCGCACCCCCACAAACTGCTCATGCCGTCCTTCTAGTAGACCCGGCGGGTGTTCCCGCCCGGAACTCTGTCAGCCGCGCCACGACCAAGGCCATCTCGAGGTACTACTTGGGGGCGGTTCCGCGGCGCCAACGTCCCTGGCAGACAGGCGGGCACCGCGAGACACGCCGCGCTCCGAGCACTCGAGCCACGGATCTAACCCGCAGGTAATCTTGGGCGCCCTACGGCGACTCGTTGAAGTTGAGCCAGTACCACCCGAGGTACTGCATCGCCTCGGAGAACCGGTCGAAGTTGGCCGGTTTCGTAACGTAGGAGTTGGCGCCGAGCTCGTAGCCCTTGACGACGTCTTTGTGCTCGTTGGATGAGGAGAAGAGGATAACGGGAACGAGGTGCGTCCGATCGTCGTCGCGCAGTTTTTCGAGTACCTGGTGGCCGTCCAGCCTGGGCAGGTTAACGTCCAGGAGGACGAACTCGGGGGTCGAGCTAGCGTCGCGGCCGTCGTAGGCGCCGGTGCCGAACATGTAGTCGAGGGCTTCCTCGCCGGTGCCGGAGACGATCACGTCGTCCACCTCGGCCGCTATGCCGTGCTTGCGCAGGGCGCGCATCGCCAGGATCACCTGGTCCTCATCGTCCTCAACGAGCAGTATCGTCTTCTCGCCCACGCTTCCCCCTCGCACAATCGCTGGCGGCGCATTATAGCGGCCCGGGCCGGGACCTTTCCAGCCACAAGAAAGCCCCCGGCGTCTCCGCCGGGGGCCAGGATACCGAATACCGGGGTCTCTTTTAGGCGATGCTCTCTTTAACGTCCTTCTCGGCCGTCCAGACGCCAGGGTCCTCGGCGTATTCGGCCTCGCCCTGCTCCTCGAGCCAGCGCTCGGCGTCGATGGCGGCGCGGCAGCCGTCGGCGGCGGCGGTCACGGCCTGGCGGTAGCGGGTGTCGGAGACGTCGCCCGCGGCGAAGACGCCGGGGACGCTCGTCATCGTGTGCTCCTTCTGGAGCAGGTAGCCCGAGCCGTCCATCTCCAGCTGGCCCACGAAGAGGCTCGTCGCCGGAGAGTGGCCGATGGCCGCGAAGAAGCCGTCGACGGCCAGGGTGTTCTCCTCGCCGGTCTTCGCGTTCTTGACGCGGACGCCCTCGACGGTGGTCTCGCCCAGGATCTCCTCGACCGTCGTGTCGGTTACGAAGGTGATCTTCTCGTTCTTCTGCGCCCTCTCGAGCATGATCTTGGACGACCGGAACTCGTCCCTGCGGTGGATGAGGTACACCTCGTCGGCGAACTTGGCGAGCACGGCCGCCTCCTCCATCGCCGTGTCTCCGCCGCCGACGACGGCGACCTTCTTGCCCCTGAAGAAGAACGCGTCGCACGTCGCGCACCCGCTCACACCCTTGCCGAAGAGCCGCTCCTCGCTCTCGAGGCCCAGCCACTTGGCCTGGGCGCCCGTGGCGATGACGACCGTGCGCGCGAGCACCGGCTCCTCCTCACCCTCGGCCCACAGCCGGAACGGACGCTCGGAGAGGTCTACCTTCTCGACGTTGTCCGGGCGCATCTCGGCCCCGAAGCGGGCGGCCTGCTCTTCGAACTCGTCCATCATCTCGGGCCCCTGCACGCCTTCCTTGTAGCCGGGGTAGTTCTCGACGTCCGAGGTGAGCATGAGCTGCCCGCCGCTCTCGAAGCCCTGGAAGACCAGCGTCTGAAGGTTCGCCCGCGCGGCGTAGAGGGCGGCCGTGTACCCGGCGGGCCCCGAACCGATTATCACGACGTCGTAAGTCTTCTCTGGCATCCTGCACGCTCCTCGCGTATGCGATTTCCAACCTATGTAATTCTAGTACATCTTGCAACCCGTACGCGTCAAACGTTCACAATCGGTGGCCGTCGGCTTCTATGCCCCGCCCAGTGACTCTCGCGCCTCTACGGCTTTTCGGGCGGCCTCTTCCGGTGTGGAGGCGCGGGCGGTCAGGTGGCCCATCTTGCGGCCGAGGCGGGGTTCCTTCTTGCCGTAGAGGTGGAGTGAGACGCCGGGGACTGAGAGGGCGGCGGTCCAGTCCGGTTCGCCGCTCTTCCAGAGGTCGCCGATGAGGTTCGCCATCGCGGCGGGCTCGGGGCGGTGGGTACCGCCGAGCGGGAGGCCGCAGACCGCGCGGAGTTGCTGCTCGAACTGGGAGGTGGCGGCGCCCTCGATCGTCCAGTGGCCCGAGTTGTGGGGCCTGGGCGCGATCTCATTGACGAGTAGATCCCCGCCGGTCGTCAGAAAGAACTCCACGCAGGCCGTCCCGACGATCCCGAGCTCCTCGAAGATGCCGGCGGCTATCTCGACGGCTTCTTCTTCGACTTCGGGCGGGACACCGGCGGGTGCGACGGTCAGGTCGAGTATATGCCGGTCGTGGGTATTCCGGACGGCCCCGTAGTGGGCGAAGGTGCCGCTCGTACCGCGGGCGGCGACGACGGAGAGCTCCATCTCGAAGACCACCCAGGCCTCCAGCACGGCCTCCCCGCCTAAGGACTCCCAGGCAGCGCTGGCGTCTTCTGGATCCGAGATCCTCGTCTGGCCCTTGCCGTCGTAGCCGAAGCCGGCCGTCTTTAGCACCGCCGGAACACCGACCTCCCCCATCGCGGCGTCGAGGGAAGCCCGGTCCGGCACGGCCCGGAACGGCGCCACGGGGAAACCGGCCTCGCGCAGGAACTCCTTCTCCCTGAGCCGGTTCTGGGTGGTCTGGAGGGCCCGGAGGCCCGGCCTGATGGGCGCCAGGGCGAAGATCTCCTCGACCGTCCCGGCCGGGATGTTCTCGAACTCTAAGGTGACGACGTCCACGCCGCGGGCGAACCGGCGCGCGGCGTCGAGGTCCTCGTAGGGGGCGCTCCACTCGCGGTTGGCGATCCGGCCGGCCGGGCTGTCCCGCTCCGGGGAGAAGACGTGGACCCCGTAGCCCATCCTGCGGGCGACGAGGGCCAGCATCCGCCCGAGCTGCCCGCTGCCCAGGACGCCGATGGTGGCGCCGGGCAGCAGCGGTCCGCTCAAGCCGGTCCCGGCAGCTCGGAGTTCGCCGCCTTCCCGGCCTGTTCCTCGCGGAAGCTTCGGAGTTTGTCGCGTAAGCGTGGCCGCGTGTTGGCGAGGATGGCGACGGCGAGGAGGGCGGCGTTCGTGGCGCCGGCCTTCCCTATGGCGAGGGTTCCGACGGGCACTCCGGCGGGCATCTGGGCGATAGAGAGGAGAGAGTCCATGCCCTTGAGGGCCCGGCTCTCGACGGGAACACCGAGCACGGGGACGGTGGTGTGGGCGGCGATCATGCCCGGCAGGTGGGCAGCGCCCCCGGCGCCGGCGACGATCACCTCCAGCCCGCGACCCTCTGCCTCCTTCGCGTAGGAGGCCATCAGGTCCGGCGTGCGGTGGGCCGAGACCACCCGGCGCTCGTGCGCCACCCCGAAGCGCTCCAGGGTCTCGGCCGCGTGGCGCATGGTCTCCCAGTCCGAGGCGCTGCCCATCACCACGCCCACCAGAGGTTCCTGCGGTCCTCTCTCTTCCATCGTCCTCCCCGGCTCTTTGGGGCCAGTATACGCACCATCCCGCTCAGAACTCCTCCGCCGGGAAAAGATGTAACATGGCGGGCGATAGGTTACGAGAGCGCGGGAGGACTCCAAGATGTGTCGTCCGCGACGGGCCGTGCCGGAGGTTGCATCGTGAGCCTGACAGAAGAACGTACCCTGGTGGAGAAGATCCCCGGCTCTGAGGAAGAGCTCGGGCGCTTTGCCCGGCTGCAGGAGAGGCTCGAGCCGCTCTCCCGGAAGCTCGCCGCCGACCCGCGCGCCCCCCAGACGGTGGTCGTGGTGCCTAGCCTCTCGCTCGACGCGGAGGAGCTCGCCAAGATCTCGGGCGTCCACCACTACGAGGAGCGGCTGCTCTGTATGCTGATGCTGCTGCGCAGGCCGCAGACCAAGGTCGTCTTCGTCACTAGCC
>CADCUW010000281.1 GCA_902805985.1 uncultured Rubrobacteraceae bacterium | reverse complement strand
AGCCACCTCGAGAAGGACTTCGCGAAGTTCTGGCTGCCGGACGCCTACGAGTTCGTCGAGTCCATCCCGATGACGGCGACGGGCAAGTTCCAGAAGCTCAAGCTGCGCGAGCAGTTCGAGGGCTACGCACCCGCGGCGGGCTAGGGATACAGCCCGGTGTCCTGGGCGGACCTTGAGGGGTCCGACCCTGACCTCGCGGCCACCGGCGCCGCGCGCCTCGCCGCCGGCTACGCCTCTCGCCACCACGAGGCGGGACGGCTCCCTGCGGGTCCACCCCGTCTCGCCCCTCGTCGGAGGGGGCGACTGTTCGTCTTTGTGGACCCGGCCTCGCCCAAGGGGCACGACCTGCGCCGCGACGGGCGCTACGCGCTCCACTCGGCGGTGGGAAGCCCGGAGGAAGGCCAGGGCGAGCTCCTCCTCACGGGGGAAGGACCGGGCCCGTCGAGGACCCCGCCGTTCGCGGGATCGGGCGCGGTGCTCACGGTCTACGAGGATGGCAGGCCCGTCCGGACACGCTGGAAGAGCAACGCCACAGACCAACGGGTAGACTGATCGCATGAAGGTCATAGGCGCCGGCTTCGGCCGGACCGGCACGAAATCTCTGCAGGCAGCCCTCGAGGATCTGGGGTTTGGCCCCTGCTACCACATGACCGAGCTCTTCGAGCGCCCCGAGCACGCCGAATACTGGGACGCCGCGCGCCGGGGCGAGAAGGTCGATTGGGAGGGCTTCCTGGGAGACTACGGGGCCACCGTCGACTGGCCGGGCTGCACGTTCTACGAGGAGTTGATGGAGACGTACCCGGACGCGAAGGTGCTGCTCAGCGTCCGCGACCCGGAGCGGTGGTACGAGAGCGTGCGCAACACGATCTACGAGCTGAGCAGGCTCACCGTCATCTCTCCCCTCTCCCGCTCAACGTTCTGGCTAGTCGGCCTCTTCGTCCCCGGCATCGGCAAGATCGGCCGCATGAACAACAGGCTGATCTGGACCGACACCTTCGAAGGCCGCTTCGAGGACGAGGAGTATGCCAGGTCGGTCTTCGAACGCCACAACACCGAAGTGCAGCGCAAAGTCCCCCCCGAGAAGCTCCTCGTCTACGAGGTAAAGGAAGGCTGGGGCCCGCTCTGCGATTTCCTGGGCGTGGAGGTCCCCGACAAACCCTTCCCGCGTCTCAACGACACCGCCGAGATGCGGGGCAGGGTGCGGATAGTCCGTGCGATCTCCTACGCGGTGCCGGCGATCCTGGCGCTGCTGCTTGCCGGAGCGCTGTACCTGCTCCTCCCCCGACGTGGCCGGTAGCGCCCGACGCCCCGCAAGCCCGACCGCGTGAACATCATAGGCGCGGGCTTCGGCCGGACGGGCACAACCTCCCTGAAAGCGGCGCTTGAGACGCTCGGTTTCGGATCCGCCTACCACATGACCGAGGTCTTCACGCACCCCGAGCACGTCGGGTTCTGGGAGGCCGCCCGTCGCGGGGAGCGGGTGGACTGGGAGGAGTTCTTCGCCGGCTACGGGGTGGCCGTCGATTGGCCCGCCTGCGCCTTCTACGCGGAGCTAATGGAGACGTTCCCCGGGGCGGTCGTGATCCTGAGCGTCCGCGACCCGGAGCGGTGGTACGAGAGCACGCGCAACACCATCTTCGGGATACACAGGATCTCGTCCGGCCCCGCCCCGGTAAGGCTGGCCTTCGCCCTCGCCGGCCTCTTCGCCCCCGGCATCACCGGCATCGCCCGCCTCGCGGACGGGATCGTCTGGAGGGACACCTTCGACGGCCGCTTCGAGGACAGATCCTACGCCATCGAAACCTTCCAGCGCCACAACGAACGGGTCCGTCGCCGGGTCCCCCCCGAACGCCTGCTCGTCTACGACGTGAAAGAAGGCTGGGGGCCGCTCTGCGACTTTCTCGGTGTCGAGGTCCCGGACAGACCTTTCCCGCACCTCAACAACACGCGCGAGATGCGCCGCAGGCTACTCGGGCTCGTCGCGGCTTCTGCTGCGGTACCGGTACTCGCGGTAGCCGGCATCCTCGCGGTGCTGACCGTCGTTGCCCGCCACGCCGGGTCTCGAACGGCGCCGTCCGCAACCGGCTACCGGCGAGACCCAAAGGCTGACGGCTGAGAGCTGAGGGCGCGGTTGTGTCCCGCAGACCGCTTCAGCGCAGGGCCTGGAGGGCGACGCGGGCGGCGTCTTCGAGCGTCCGGCGGTCGGCTCCCGCCCGCGCCAGCACGCGCAGGCCGTGCAGGTTGCTCACGAGGAAACGGGCGAGGGCTTTCGGGTCGGCTTCCGCCGGTATCTCCCCGGCCTCTCCCGCGCGGACGAGGGCGCCCGTGAAGGCCTCTTCGGTGCGCCGGATGTAGCGCGAGATCTTCGCCGCCACCTCCGGATCGTACGGGGCGAGCTCGACGGCTGTGTTCGCCAGCAGGCACCCCCTCCGCGGCTCGAACCCGACCAGGCCCTCGATCGACCTCCGGAACACCTCCTCTATGCCGCTCATGCCGGAGCCTTCGAGCGCCTCGTGGATCCAGCCCGTGCGGGCCTCCTCGAAGCGGTCGAGGGCTGCGAGGAAGAGGGCGTGCTTGTCGCCGAAGGTGTCGTAGAAGCTCCCGCGACCTATACCCATGCCGTCGAGCAGGTCGCGCATCGAGGTCGCCCCGTAACCCCTGCGCCAGAACAGCTGCATCGCCGCGTCCAGCGCCGCTTCCGGCCTGAACTCTTTTGTCCGCGGCACCCTTCATACCTCCGGTTGCGGGGAGACGGCGAGGCGGGGGGCGGGGCGTTCGACGATGGGCCAGTGCAGGGCGGCGGCGATGACGGCGAGGGCGATGCCGGCCCACCAGATCGGGTCGAAGGAGCCCGTCCGCTCGAAGGCGACCCCGCCGAGCCAGACGCCGAGGAACGCCCCAACCTGATGGCTGAAGAAGACGATCCCGAAGAGCGTACCCAGGTGCCGCGTCCCGAACATCACCGCCACAAGCCCCGAGGTCAGCGGCACCGTCGAGAGCCAGAGCACCCCCATCGCGGCGGCGAAGAGGAGCACGACCGTCGGCGACGGCGGCAGGGTGATGAAGAGCCAGATCACCCCAGCCCGCGCCAGATAAATGCCGGCCAACAACACCCGCTTGCTGTACCTGGCTCCGAGCACCCCGGACCCGTAAGACCCCACGATGTTGAATAGCCCTATGAGCGCCAGCGCCCACGCCGCGACCGCGGGACCCGCAGTGTTCATCCCGGCGTGTCCCCCGTGCGAATGACCCGCGACGTCGGCGATGTGCGCCGGCAGGTGCGTCGTGATGAACGCCACGTGGAAACCGCAGACGAAGAACCCGGCCACCAGCAACAGGTAACTGCCGTGCCCGAACGCCTGCCGCACCGCGTCCCTGGCGGGCAACGCGGGACCGTCAGATGCCCGGGCCTCGCCCCTCCCCTTGAGCGCCACGGCGAGCGCCGGCACCAGCACCATAAAGAGGGCGAGCAGGAGCAGGGCGCTCTGCCAGCCGTAGTCCGCGAGAAAGACCTGCCCGAGCGGGGCGAACGCGAACTGCCCGAGCGAGCCGGCCGCGGTCGCGAGCCCCATGGCCTGCGAGCTCTTCTCCTGCGGCACCAGCCGGCCGAGCGCCGCTATGACGATGGTGAAGGAGCCGCCGGAGAGACCGAGCCCGACGAGGACGCCTGCAGTGAGATGGAAGGCGGCGGGCGTCGGGCTCACGGCCATCAGCGCCACGCCGGCGCCATAGACCAGGCCGCCGGCGGCGAGTATCCGCGCCGAGCCGTAGCGGTCGGCTATGGCGCCGGCGAAGGGCTGGCCTATGCCCCAGACGATGTTCTGGATGGCGATGGCGAGGGCGAAGACCTCCGGCGACCAGCCGCGGCCCTCGCTGATGGGGGCGGCGAAGAGGCCGAAGCTCGTCCTCAAGCCGTATGTGATCAGGGCGATCAAACACCCGCACAACACCACGAACGCCGGCGCCCGCCACCACCCCGGCGCTCTGGACTCCAACACGCCCCACCCCTCTCGACTCCAACCAACGCCACCAAGATACACAAACTGGAACGATTGGTCAAATAACGTGGGGTCGCGGTAAGCGGGGCCTGGCGTTCAGACAGCGGTGAGCAAAATCGGCGGTTGGGGTAGACTGCGGCGGGGGTTGCACACGACCGAGGGAGGGAAGCTCGTTTTGGGTCAGACGTGGCAGATGACCGTCCAGAAGAACGTGCCCGCGCGGATGCGCGACGGGACGACCCTGATGTCGGACGTCTACCGTCCGGCGGGCGCCGGCGAGTACCCGGTCCTGCTGACCCGGTTGCCCTACGGGAAGGACCTGCCGCGGGATCCCACGTACTTCGATCCCGTAAAGGCCGTGAGGGCCGGCTACATAGTGGTGGTCCAGGACGTGCGCGGGCGCTACGCCTCCGAGGGCGAGTTCGTCCCCTTCTTCAGCGAGTACGAGGACGGGTACGACACCGTCGAGTGGGCGGCGGCGCTCCCCGGCTCCGACGGACGGGTCGGGATGTTCGGCCTCTCGTACTTCGGCAAGACGCAGTGGCAGGCGGCCGTCACGCGGCCACCCTCCTTGAAGAGCATGGTGCCGGGCGTCACGTGGGGCAACCACCTCAACGGCGTGCAGATGCGCGGCGGCGTGCAGGAGGTCGGGATCATGCACTACTGGGCCCAGGCGGCCATCGCCCCGGACAGGCTCTTCCGCAAGTACCGCGACGCGCCAGAGAAGATCGGCGAGAAGCTACCCGAGCTCGTCGGGGTCATCGACACCATCCTCGCCGGCGGCGGCTACGACGTGCTGCCGCTCTCGGAGCTCCCGAACCCTGACGGCGTCGTGCCGTTCGTCCGGAACGGCTTCGAGCGTGGGGTGGACGACCCGGGCTGGGACTACCTCAAGATCGACGATAAGTACGACCGGGTGGACGCCCCCACCTTCCACATCGGCGGCTGGTACGACTGCTTTATCGGGGAGACGATCCGGCAGTACGAGGCCATGAAGGCCCGCTCGAAGGAGGCCGAGATGCGCCCGCCGCACCTGCTCGTCGGCCCCTGGACCCACGCGGACTTCGGCAGCACCTTCGGCGACCTCGACTTCGGCCTCGGCTCGATGGGCGCGTTCGTGAACTACCGGGGAGACCTGACGGACAGGCACCTCCGCTGGTTCGACGCCACCCTCAAGGGCGACGAGTCCGCGCTCGAAGCCACGCCTCCCGTCCAGGTCTTCGTGATGGGCGAGAACCGCTGGCGCGGCTACGACGAGTGGCCACCCCCCGGCTCGCGTACCGAGGACTGGCACCTCCGCTCCGGCGGCCGGCTGACCAGGGAGCCTGGGGAGACCGGGGAAGAGCCGTCCGAGTACGGCTACGACCCGGGAGACCCCGTGCCGACGCTCGGCGGTCCGACCCTGATGGCCCCGATCCACGGCCCCGGCGCCCGCGACCAGAGGCCCATCGAGGAGCGGCCCGACGTGCTCACGTACACCAGTGAACCTCTAGCTGAGGATTACACTGTCCTGGGTCCCGTCTACGCCACGCTCTTCGCCTCCTCCTCGGCGCCCGACACGGACTTCGTCGCCCGGCTCGTAGACGTCCACCCTGACGGGCGGGCCATAGGGATCGCCGACGGCATCGTCCGGGCCAGCGCCAGGGAGAGCTACCCGGCCCCGGGCGTCGTCACCCCCACCCCGCCATCCCCCATCGAACCCGGCGGGGTCTACGAGTACTGCGTGGACCTCTGGGCCACCGGCAATACGTTCAAGGTCGGCCACAGGTTGAGGGTAGAGGTCACATCCAGTTCGCACCCAAGGTGGGAGCGGAACCTCAACACCGGCGAGGGCGCCATCCACTCGGACCGTTTCGAGGTGGCGCGCCAGACCGTCTTCCACGACGCGAGGCGGCCTGGCAGGATCTCCCTGACCATCGTGGACGCATGAGCACCTCGAGGGCGGTCCTGATCACGGGCTGCTCGACCGGGATCGGCCGCGCGACCGCCGAGCGTCTGGTGGACAAAGGCTGGAGAGTCTACGCCTCCGCCCGCGATGTCGAGAAGATAGGGTCCCTCGCGGACCGCGGGTGCGAGTTGCTCCCGCTCGACGTCACGGACGAAACCTCCATGCGGGATGCCGTGGAAGAGGTCGAGCGTCGCGAGGGGGCCGTCGGCGTCCTGGTCAACAACGCGGGCTACAGCCAGTGCGGCGCCGTCGAGGCGGTCCCGATGGAGAAGGTGCGCCGGCAGTTCGAGACCAACGTGTTCGGGCTCGTCAGGATGTGCCAGTTGGCGCTCCCGGGGATGCGGCGGCAGGGCTGGGGCAGAATCGTCAACATCTCCTCCATGGGCGGCAAGCTCACCTTCCCCGGCGGCGGCTACTACCACGCGACGAAGTACGCCGTCGAGTCCATAAGCGACGCCCTCCGCTTCGAAGTCGCCGGCTTCGGCGTCAAGGTCGCGGTAGTAGAACCGGGTCTCATCCGCACGGGCTTCGCCGACGCCGCGACCGGCTCGATGACCGGGATGTCCGGCCCCGCGGACGGCCCCTACGCCGGTTTCAACGCGGCCGTGGCAAAGACCGTGAGGGACAACTACGAGCGGGGCCCGTTCCTCAAGCTCGGCGGTGGCCCCGAGACGGTGGCGACGACGATAGAACGCGCCATATCCGTGGGACGTCCCCGCGCCCGCTACGCCGTGACGCCCTCGGCCCACCTCTTTATCTGGCTCCGTCGCCTCCTTCCAGACCGCGCCTGGGACGCCTTCGTAGGTACCGTCTACCCCCAACCCGGGAGGTAATACGTGGAGATCACAGGCCGCACCTTCCTCGTCGCCGGCGGCGGCTCGGGCCTCGGCGCCGCCACAGCCCGGATGCTCGAAGACGCCGGCGCGAACGTCGTCGTCGCCGACCTCAAGGGCGAAGCCGGCCCCAACATCCGCTTCGTCGAGACAGACGTCACCGACGAGGCCAGCGTGAGGTCTGCCGTGGAAGTGGCGGCGGAGTCGGGTGGGATCCACGGCGTCGTCAACTGCGCCGGCGTCGCCATAGCGGAGAAAACCCTCGGCAGGGACGGACCCCACTCTCTGGACTCGTTCACGAAGGTTATCCGGATAAACCTCATTGGCACGTTCAACGTTATACGGCTCGCGGCGGCGGCGATGGTCGGGAACGAGCCCGGCGAGGACGGGGGTCGCGGGGTGATCGTCAACACCGCCAGCGTGGCGGCTTTCGACGGGCAGATCGGGCAGGCGGCCTACGCCGCGTCCAAGGGCGGCGTGGCCTCGATGACGCTGCCCCTGGCCCGCGAGTTCGCCCGCTCCGGCATCCGGGTCGTCACCATCGCCCCCGGCCTCTTCGACACGCCCATGATGGCCGGCCTGCCCGAGGAGGCCAGGCAGTCGCTCGGCGACCAGGTCCCGTTCCCCTCGCGCCTCGGCAGGCCCGAGGAGTACGCGGCGCTCGTCCGGCACATCGTCGAGAACGATATGCTAAACGGTGAGGTCGTCCGCCTGGACGGCGCCATAAGGATGGCCCCGCGCTAGGCGGGGCCTCCCGAGAACGTTTCCTTCGCCATCTCCTGCTCCGTCTGTCCTGTTTGTTTGTGATGCCAGCCTGCTGCCGGAGACGGGCGTGAACCATCCACACAACTCCCACGCCACCCCCACGGTGCCCGACGTGGGGCAAGCGTGGTAGTCGGGAACTTCAGGGTGTTCACCGGGGATCGGCCGCCGGCGGATAGAGCTGCGAGAACCCCGCCAGGCAGGGTTCGACGAACACGCGGATTAGCTCCCCGGTTCGACGCTGGTCTCAGCCTCGTCGCTGGAAGACGCAGATCGCGCCGCCGTCCACCAGACCTACCGAAGCCACCTCAGGTGCCTCGGCCTCGTGCGCGCGGCCTACAAGAAGCCCGGGAAGGGCGAGTTTCACCTGAAGCAAGGCCGGCAGCGACGGTATCACGCCGAGGCCGGGCACGACGTCGGGCAGGGATAGCGTGAGCCGCCTTGCGCGGACCTCGTGTTTTTGGCCGGGTCTTCCTACAACGCAGGCGGGGCGGCCATCTCGGTACCGTACTTGGCCGCGATGGCCGAAAGGTCCGGCGGTTCGGCCACTACCGGCGGCGTGGTCCGGTCGGTCGCCTCCTCGCCGATCTCCTCAAAGAAGCGCTCGTGCAGGCCGCCGGGGGTCTGGCTCATGAGCAGCCGGCCCCTCTCCTCACCAACGTTTTTGAAGGCGTGGAGGCTGCCTCTCGGCACGTAGAACAGGGAGCCCGCGCCAGCCCTTATGGTCTCGCCGTCCCTCGAGAACTCGAACTCGCCCTCGACCACGTAGAAGCTCTCGTCCTCCCTGTGGTGGATGTGGGGCGCCGTGCCGTGCTGCGGCGGCACCGTATCCTCGAAGAGCTAGTACGCGCCGCCGGTCTGCTCCGCGGTGACCTTGAGGGTCAAAAGTTGTCCGCCAAGCGCCCACACGGCCCGGCCCTCACCGGGCCCGACGTACGCGGCGCCCGCCCTCTCTATCTCTGCTCCGGCTCCCACCTTCTCTCTCGAGACGTCAGACCGGGGCGCCGCCCGTAACCGCTGATGGACGGGATGAAGACGCGCAGGGGATGGTGGGCTTCGCCTCCCTGCAGATCGGCGATCTCGACCGGGCGGCCGATGCCCTCCAGGAGGCGCTCGGGAAGTTTCGCGAGCAGGGGGACGACTGGGGCGCGGCCACGTCCTGACCCACATGGCGGTGGTCCCCGTCAGACGGGGAGATCTCCAGCTGGCCGCCCGGTACTCGGAGGAGGCCCTCGACCTCACGCGCCGGACGGGGGACAGGCTCGCCGCCAACATAGCGCTCCATCTCCTCGTCCAGGCGGCCCTCGCCTCGGGCGAGTTCGCGCGGGCCTCCGGGTTCTTTCGGGACGCGCTCGAGATCACCTTCGAGGCCTCGGACAGGCCGAACGCCGCCTTCTGCCTGCAGGGGCTCGCGGCGGTGTCCGAGGCCCACGACGAACCGGCCCGCGCCGCGCGGCTGCTCGGGGCCGCGGAGGCGCTGCTGGAGCGCGCGGGGGTCCCCCGCTACGCCATGGTGGATCAGGATCTCCACCGGCGCGTGGCTGACGCCTCCCGCGGGCACCTCGGGGATCACGTATGGAACGCGGCGCGTGACGAGGGGCGCGCGATGGCCTTCGAGGAGGCGGTCGCCTACGCCCTCGAAGAGGAGGACGCGACCCCGGACCCCGCGTAGCTCAGGGGCGGCCTTTGAGCACCTCAAGGGCCGCGCCGTAGGAGTTCGGCGGGCGGTTGTCGTCCATGGGCACGGCGGTCAGGTCGGCCCCGCGCCGGACCGCGACCGCGAAGGCGGGGTCGTTGGTGTCCATCACCGCCACCGTCGGCACGCCGGCCGCCACCGCCGCCCCCGCGAAGCCGTGGTCCGCGACGACGAGGTCGACGTCCCCGAGCCTCTGCAAGACGTCGCGCATGGGCTCCGGGCTGTGCGTATGCCAGAGGCTCGCCCGGTTCCCGAGGGCACCCACCGGCCCGACCCAGTCGAGCCGGGCCTCGCGTGTGCCGTAGCGTTCCTGGATCTCGGCGGTGAGTACCCGGCCACCCAGCTCTGTGACCCAGCTCGCGACCCCGAGGTAGTACGCCAGCAGGGCGCCGGGGTGTCCGGTCGCGAAGACGAGGCTCCCCCCGCCCCCGGCGACGGCCCGGATACGCCCGCCGGCCTTCAATAGCTCCTCGGCCGTGCGGGCCGGGTCGATGCGCCCGCGCCCCGGCGTCTCCTCCTCGTCGGGGGCGTTGCCGAGCTGGTGGGAGACGGCCTCGTAGGCCTCCTCGAAGGTTGCGTCCCGGAGCAGGTCTTCCATCCCGTAGGTGTTGTTCGGGTCAGCCTCGGTCATGAGCCGGATCTTGCGCAGATTATTCTCCGCGCCGTGGGAGGTGTTGGCCCCGGCCACGGTCGCCGCGAGGAGCCTCCGCGCGTAGTCGTCGATCCGGAGCGCCATAGCGCCCGAGTTTAGCAGAGCCTGAAGAGAGCCCCGCCACGGACGCCTCAGGCCGGGTCGGCGGCGAGGGCGCGCACCTCCTCCGGCATCCTGACCGGCCTTCCGCCCGGCAGGCGCACGCAGGCGTGGCGGGTGTGGCCGCTCGCGACCAGATCCCCATCCCTCAGCACCTCGTAGCTGAAGCGCAAGGAGACCCGGCCCGCCTCGGCGAGATCGGTGCGGACTACCAGCTCGTCGTCGAAGAACGCGGCCGAGTGGTAGTGGACGAGCGCCTCGACGACGACGAAGCCGAAGCCCCTCTCTTCGAGGTCCTTGTATGAGAGGCCTGCGTCGCGCAGCCACTCGACGCGGCCGACCTCGAAGTAGGAGAGGTAGTTTGCGTTGTTGACGTGGCCCTGGGCGTCTATCTCCGAGTACCGGACCCGGAGAATCGTCTCGCGGACTATGGGGCTACCGATCGGACTACCGGCCCTGAAAGCCGGGCTTGCGCTTCTCGACAAAGGCGCCCATGCCCTCCTTCGCATCCTCGCTGGCGAAGAGGAGGGCGAACTGGTCGGCCTCATACTCGAGGCCGCTGATCAGGTCGACATCCTGGGCCCGGTTCGCGGCGGCCTTCGCGTAGCGGACGGCGACGGGTCCGTTGGCGCCTATCTCCGCCGCCAATTCTCGCGCCGCCGAGAGCGCCTCCCCCTGCCCGACGACCCGGTTGACGAGGCCCATCCCTCTAGCCTCCTCGGCGTCGATGCGCCTGCCGGTAAAGATAAGCTCCTTGGCCAGCGCTGGTCCGATGAGACGCGGAAGCCGTTGGGTGCCGCCCATCCCGGGCAGGATACCGAGGCCGACCTCGGGGAAGCCGAACAAAGCGTTCTGGGAGGCGACACGGATGTCGCACGCGATGGCGACCTCGCATCCCCCCCCGAGGGCGAACCCGTTGACGGCGGCTATGGTCGGCACGGGGCTCCGGTCGAGCAGGGCCATCGCGGCGTGCCCGATCTCCGAGAACCGCTTCGCCTCCAAAGGCCCCATCGCGCTCATCGCCGAGATGTCGGCCCCCGCGATAAACGAGCGGTCCCCTGCCCCCGTCACGATAATAGCCCGCGGCGCCTCGGCCTCGAGCTCGAGCAGCGCCTGCCCGATCTCCTCGACCACGGTCTGGTCCAGGGCGTTCAGCTTCTCCTGCCGATCAATGGTCAGGACCGCGACGCCGCCTTCTTCGCGTTCGACACGCACAAAGTCCATGGGAAACTCCGTTTCTAGGTTTTGAGGTATTGGGTTTTAAGGTTACAGGTTTTTCCGACGCCCGAGGTCCGGGTTCTGAATCCGGAAGGCTACTAATCCCCCACCGGAGACCTCAAAGCCCAGAGCCTCGAAACCTGAGAACCTCTACCCAACCGCCTGTTCGACGTACTCGACGGCCCTCTTCGTCGGCGTTCCGGGGGTAAAGATCTCACCGACGCCTATCTCTTTGAGCCTTGGGATGTCGCCCTTTGGGATGGTGCCGCCGACGAAGACGTGGATGTCTTCGGCCTCGTTCTCCTTGAGAAGGTCCATTATCTTCGGGACGAGGGTCATGTGGGCGCCGGAGAGGATCGAGACGCCGATGGCGTCGGCGTCCTCCTGGATGGCGGTCTCGACGACCTGCTCGGGGGTCTGGTGGAGGCCGGTGTAGATGACCTCTATCCCGGCGTCGCGCAGGGCGCGGGCGATGATCTTGGCCCCACGGTCGTGGCCGTCGAGCCCGACCTTTGCCACCACTACCCGGATCGTGTGCGCCATGACCCCTATTCTAACGGGTCGGGTATGCCGCGCCAGAGCCGGACACAAGATGCCCGGCCGGTTACCTGGGACCGTCCCGGCGGACGCCCTTGCGGGAACCGAGGTAGGGAACGAGAAAGGCCGCGCAGGCGAGGAGAAAGAACGTCCCGCCGAGCAGGCCGACCACGTCCCCGGCCCGGATGCTGGAGGCCATGAAGAACACCGCGGAGACGACGAAGAGTAACCATCCCCAGAGATCGTACTTCTCGTCCCTGCGCGGGCTGTTCTCGGGCATACGAACTCCTCTTCGTACGAGAATGGTGGCGTCCCATCCTAACATCGTCCCGGTCAGGGATTGGCGTGCTACCTGCGGAGCTCGCGGACGTTGTCCCAGAGCACGTAGAGGCTGACGACGAGGACCCCGGCGACGACGAGCTGCCAGAAGAACTCGTAGAGCAGGACGAGGGAGGCCACCGCCGCGAGGCCTATGTTCACGCTGCCGACGAGGTTCACGAGGCGCCCCCTGAACCCGGCCTCGACAAAGGCGAAGAAAGTGATGCTGACGACGAGCATGGAGATCAGGTGCACCTGCTCGAAGATGGCGATGGCGACGAAGATAACGAGCATGAGGCTGACGCTCACGGCCGCCCACGCCTCGGCCACCCGGCTGAACCTGAGCTCGGTCGCGGACGCCGGCCTGTGCGCCCTGGAGATGTGGGCCCTGGCCGGGTCCCGCTCCCCGGCCTCCATCCGGTCGGCGTACTCGGAGAGCGAGCCCGCGACGGCCTCATCGGCAGCTAACCTCGCCCTGAGCCTATCGAGGTCCCCGGAGAGCTCCGCGATGCGCCTCCTCGTCTCCCTGCCGCGCGCGTCCAGGTGCGACCGGCCGCGCACCGCGGCGGCCTCGGCCCCGAGCTTTCTGAGCTTGTGGGCCTTCTCCCCTATCTCGGCCCCGAGCTCTTCGCGGCGTGCCTCCAGTTCCCTCCGCCGCTCCAGAGCCGCCGTGGCGGCTTCGGCCGGGGTCGGGACCTTGTCCAGGCCGGCCCATCCCACGGGGTCGTACCAGACCCTGGCAACGGTCTTGTCGCGGCTGTACATGGGGCCTGCGGGCGCGTCCTCGCCTTCAAAGGGGTCCCTGGCGTAGAGGCCCCAGAGGCCCCGGTAACCCGAGACCCAGGCCGGGGCGGGCTCCGAGATGATCTTCGGCGGGTCCCACGCCCGGTCCCCGCCCTCGCCGATGGCGAGGCCGTCGCCGCGGGCGTAGTCAACGAAGGGGATGTGGAAGGGGGTGGCGTCCCCGGCGTCGCCGCGGGCGTACTGGCCCAGCCTCTCCCGCCAGAAGCCGCGCGCGCCGCGGAAGAAACGGGCGAGGGGCCGCGGCAGGGGCAGGTCGAGCTCCGTCAGGTACTCGCCCGGCGCGTAGTAGCTGGCGTGGGAGCCGGCGGCGACGTAGACGACCGGGTGCTCCCCCACCTTCTCGACCTCCGGGTCGTCCCACCGGCGCCTGAGGTTGTCCCCGGAGTAGTTGTGGGAGGCGTAGGCGACCCATTCGGGACGAAGTTCCCCGCCCTCGGTCTCCGCGAGGTAGACGTGTACCTTCTCCCAGTCCGCCTCGTGGTCGTTGGCCCCGAAGAAGCCGCTCCTCCAGTCGTTGAAGGGGTAGAAGAGCCAGTACTGCAGGACGGTCCATCCCTCCTGCCGCGTCACGCGGCCGTGGTAGGCGTAGCCCTCGCTCTCCTCCATGACCCGCCTGTACGTGATCGCGGCGGACCCCGCCGCCTCGCCCGGCACCCGGCCCCTGGCGAGCAGCGTGATCGAGTACAGCGCGTCCACGAACCGTGAGACGTACCCGACCCGCGCCAGCCGTCCCCGCCCCGCCCGGAAGGCTTCCCTGGTCTCCCTGAGCCCTTTGATGGCCCGCTCCCGTAGCGCGCCCACGCCCCACGATTCACCCTCCGGCAGGTTCTGCGGGTCCGTGAACCTGAGGAAGTGGACGACCCCCGACCCGTCGAGCGGCTGCTGGGGGAGCGTCTCGAGGGTCAGCTTGTTGGCCGGGACCACCCGGACGGGCTGCCCGCCGGGGCGCTGGACCCAGAGGCTGCAGACCCGGACGTAGGGCTCGACGTCCATCGGGAAGAACCTGTCCCCCTTCGTGCAGCGCAGCACGGGCTCGAAGCGCCGCAGCAGCGCCTCGTCCGGGTGCGGCGCGTTCAGGACATCCTCCGCGGGCCCCGCTCCTGGTCCCCAGGGTAGAAGACCGCGCGCACATCGTGGACGTTGAGGTACAGGATCATCAGGACCGCGTAGGCCATGATCGGGTACACGTATATCGTCCCGTACGTGGCGTAGAGCCAGAGACCCGTCGCCACGACCGCCCCCTGCGAGATCGCTGCCAGAAGCCACCCCCGCCGCCGCAACAACAGGAGGCCCAGGGCCGCGAGCAGCGTCAGGACGGCCGCCGGGGCGAACAGGACCAGCACCAGCGCCTCGACCACCTCCCGCGGCGGCGCCTCCCGCGCTGAGATCACCGAGCGCCAGTCCACCCGCGAGAACTCGTAGGCGCCGGAGGCCGCGATGCCGGCGGCCTCCAGCATCAGCAAGAGCCCGATGGCCCGCACGGGCCTGCGGGAAGCCGAACCCGGCTCCGGGCGCCCCCGTCCGGCTAACCCGAAGCCGGCCAAGCTCTCTCCGCGAATATCTTACCCGGGTTCATGATCCCGTTCGGGTCGGCCAGCCGCTTGATGCCGCGCATGAACGGCAACGAGTCGCCGTGCTCCTCCTCCAGGTACCCGATCTTCCCGGAGCCGACGCCGTGCTCCCCGGTGCAGGTCCCCCCGCGTTCCAGCGCGTACCGTACGATCCGGCCGCTGACCGCCTCGGCCCGCCCCATCTCCTCCTTATCCCCGACGTCCACCGGGAAGACGGCGTGGTAGTTGCCGTCGCCGACGTGGCCCAGGATCGCGCCGTCAAAGCCGTGCTCCGCGACGGTCTCGCGGGCGTGGGCGAGGGCGCCGGGGAGGTCTGAGATCGGGACGCACACGTCGGTTGTCATGGGCTTCTTGTCCGGGTTTAGCCGGGTTATGGCGAGCCCTGCCTCGTGCCTGGCCTCCCACAGCCTCTCGCGCGCCGCCTCGTCGGCCTCGAACTCGAAGCCCCCGCAGCCCTCGGCGTCCGAGATGGCGCGGGCCGCCGCCACGTCGGCCTCGACGCCGGCCTCGGAGCCGCCGAACTCCAGAAAGAGGGTCGGGGCGACGGCGTAGTCCGTGCCCTTGTAGGCGTTCACGGCCTCTACGGTGCGGGCGTCCACGAGCTCGACGCGGCCTATCTTCATTCCCGACCGGATCATGGCGACCGCCGCCCTCCCCGCCGCTTCTATCCCGGGAAAGACCGCCCGCGCCGCCAGCACCTTCTCCGGCACGGGGTAGAGCCTGAGGGTCAGCTCCGTAAATACACCCAGGGTCCCCTCCGAGCCAACGAAGAGGCCGGTCAGGTGGTATCCGGCGGAGGACTTCATCGCCATCCCGCCCGTGCGCATCACCGTTCCGTCCGCCAGCACGACCTCGAGGTCGAGGACCTGATCCCGCATCACCCCGTAGCTCACCGCGTTGGTCCCGCTGGCGTTCGTCCCGGCCATCCCGCCGAGGGCGGCGTCCCACCCCGGGTCCACGGGGAAGAGGAGCCCGTGCTCCTTCAACCTCGCGTTCAGGCGCTCGTGGGTGACGCCCGGCTGCACCCGCGCGACGAAGTCGTCGGGCCTGACCTCGACGATCCCGTCCATCCGGCCAAGGTCCAGGCTGATGCCGCCGTGGACGGGGATGGTGTGCGCCTCCAGGCTGCTCCCCTCCCCGAACGGCACGACGGGTATGCCGTGTTCGTTGGCGAAACGCAGTACCTCTACGACCTCATCGCGGCTCTGAGGGCAGACCACGGCGTCCGGCGGGCGCGGGGCGTGGTAGGTGAAGAGGCCCCCTCCATGTCGTTCCACCTCATCGGCGTCTGCGACGATGCGGTCCTCCGGGAGGACGTCTGAGAGGCCAGCCAGCAGGTCCACGCCGCCGGCCCCTACTCCGCCTGGACGGGGTTGGTGAGGGCGCCGAGGCCCTCGATCTCTATCGTGACCTCGTCCCCCTGCTTCATCCACAGTTGCGGGTCGCGGGCCATGCCGACGCCCGGGGGCGTGCCGGTGATGATGACGTCGCCGGGGACGAGCGTCATGCCGGTAGAGAGGAAGGCCACGAGCTCTGCGACGGGGAAGATCATCTTGTCCGTGGTGCCGTCCTGGACGACCTCGCCGTTGAGGGTGCACCGGATCGAGAGGGCCTGGGGATCTGGCACCTCGTCGCGCGTGACGAGGTAGGGCCCGAGCGGGCAGAACGTGTCTATGGCCTTGCCGCGCGTCCACTGCCCGCCCTCGCCGAGCTGGATGTCGCGCGCGGAGACGTCGTTGGCGTTCGTGTAGCCGTAGACGTGCTCCAGCGCTTCGG
>CADCUW010000280.1 GCA_902805985.1 uncultured Rubrobacteraceae bacterium | reverse complement strand
GGAGCGCGTCGCCGACGAGTACTACGACCCGGCGAAGTGGCTGATGCGCAAGATCAGGGGCAGGTAGGCACCAGGTTTTGAGGCATTAGTCTTTGAGGCGATGTTGTCAGGGGGCCGTCCCGAAGTCGGGGCGGCCCCTCTTGCGTGGCCGCGAACTCACGGATCGTTCCGAAGCAATTTCCACGCCGCCCCGATGGACGAAACCCCGCAGCAGCGGCTAGTCAACGAACCTCTCGCAGCCTACGAGGCGGTCTAGCTAACCGGCCGGGCTCTTCTTGACCGCGTCTATGCCCGGGCCGCAATCCACGGTGTCCACCTCCCCGTCGCCCCCCACCGTAGATCCGCCCCATCCGTCCTGCCGTCGTTTCCGCCACCGCCGCTCTCCGAGTCGTTTCCCGCGACCCCGTAGATGGCGTCGTTGGCCCCCAGGGCCCTTCATCGGGTCCGCGGCCGATGTTCCCTCGACGATGGGTCGTGGTCTCCGCGAGGACTGTCCCCGATACCGCCATCATGGCCGCTGCCGCCAGAGCCGCTCTCGCTTCTCTCTCCTTTTGTTCCTCTGGCCCGGTGTTCGCCGGGCTCCGTCTCCCCCCGACATCACGCGAACGGGTGAGGTCAGAGGGGTGCTGCCGAACCGTTAGCGGGCGTCGCCGTGCTGCTGTGCAACGCTTCCGGCGAGGATGTGTACTCCCGCCTTCTGAGCGGGTCCACCGTTTTCAACTGTGGGGGTATCGTACGGGTGATGTGCGTGGTGGACCGCGGGTCGAGGCGGCATAGTTGGTTCAACGGTAGGGAACGGCCAACGAAAGGAGACCACCATGACGAACACGACGGCAGGATGGATGGGGCGGCTCTGGGTGGCGGCGTTGCTCGCGGGGACGCTCGCGGCGGCGGTATTGTTGCTGGCCCTGGGAGGCGGCTCGGCCAATGCGCAGGAGGCCCGAAGCGCGGACCTGGCGCTAAAGAAGACGGTCTCTCCAAAATCGGTGCCGGTCGGCGAGCGGCAGGTCTTCACCGTCAAGATAACCAACGAGGGCTCCACCCGGGCCGAGGGGGTGAGGATGCGCGACCCTCTGCCCTCCGCGGTCAGGTTCATCAGGGCCACCACTAGCAGGGAGGTCCCGGGCAGCTGCAGCATAGAGGACCGGGTCGTGAACTGCCGCCTGGGCAAGCTGCGGGCAGACGGGACGGTCACCGTGAAGATCTACGTCAGGCCGGTGGTGGCGGATTCCTATACCAACCGGGCCTACGCCAGCTTCAGCAACGCCAACGGGCTTTTGGTCGATGAGGAGTCGGACGCGGCGAGGGCTGAGGCCGTGGAGGAGGCCGGAGGCCGGTAGCCCACGACAGGGCGGACCTCTTGAGCCTTCTCCTCGACGCGGGGGCCCCTTCGGGGGCCCTCCTCTGCCATTCACCCGGGCTCTCCTTCACGCCGCCGGACGAGAAGGCCGTCATCGAGCTACGCGAACGCCTGAAAGAGAACAGTGTGGGGCCAACCGGAACAGGACCTGTGCGCAGTACGCGCTCCTTCGACGACAGCGAGTCGCTGCCGGAGGCCACGTGGCCTAAACCATGAGACGGCGCAAGACCTGTGGTAGATCCCTACAACCCGAAGCTGAGCGGACGACGGGCTTCGAACCCGCGACCTCCAGCTTGGGAAGCTGGCGCTCTACCAACTGAGCTACGTCCGCAAGAGGGCTAATTCTAGCATGCCCGGCGCCGTTCTTCGGTAGCCGGTCACGAGACGATGCTAAGATTCCGGTGGATGATGACGACGGCGAAGAGAGCGTTCTTTCAGGAGCTGCGGCCCGGCAAGATGAGCGGCTGGCTCTACTACGTCTTGGCCGGCTTCGGGGTCACCGTCGGATGCTTGATAATGGTCGATGGCCTCTTTTTCTCGGACTTTTCGACGGTGGGAGGCGCAACCTGGAGCCCGACGTGGTTCCTCCTCGGCTTGATGTTTACGCTCCGATTCTCCGCCGAGTTGCTGCCGAAAGGCTGGATCTCGCCCGCCGGGTGGCTACGCGTGGGATCCTTGCTGGCCGGCGTGACGGGCCTGGTGCTGATCTTCCTGTTTTGAGCACCACCGGATACAACTTCTGTCCCTGTTGCGCCGGACGGTTTGAGGAGCGCGTCCTCAAGGAAGGAGATCCCGAGCGGCTCTTGTGCGGGAACTGCGGCTTCGTCTTCTACCTGGGTCCGAAGCTGGTCGCCGGCGCGGTCTTCGAGCTGGACGAGAGGATAGTCCTGGTCCAGCGGGACATCGAGCCCGGGTACGGGAAGTGGACGTTTCCCGGCGGGTTCGTAGAGAGAGGGGAGAGGGCCGAGGCCGCGGCCGAGCGCGAGGTGCTGGAGGAGTGCGGGGTGGAGATCCGGGCGAAGGGGATCATCGGCCTCTACTCCTACGAGGGCCAGATCCCGGCCATAGCCGTCTTCGGCGCGGATGTGCTCGGCGGTGAGCCCGTCCCTCTCGACGAGACGATGGACGTGAGGGGCTTTCCCCGCGACGGGCTGCCGTGGAGCGAGATGGCTTTCCCGAGCACGGAGCAGGCCCTGAAGGATTACTTGAGGAGCAGGGCGCAGACCGGCTCATAAAGTGTGCGACCATGGCTGTCGCTACGCCGAGAAGGATCGATGCCTGAATTGGACCTCGAACGCCGCAACACGCGGCCAAGGCGGGATCGGGCAGAATAGCCAACGGCTTTGGGCCAGGGTAGGTCCGTGACGTGGATCGAATGGACGGTGATGGCCTCACGAGTCGTTGGGTGCCGATTGCAGATAGGAGTTGGAGCTTCTCCTACGCCGCGTGGCCTGCTAGGCGGAGCAGGTGGTCCCGCTCGCGCCGCGTACCGCAGAGCCTCCCGCCTTAGCTTCCCGCTCCTCAGGCCTACCCGGGACGCCGCACGGGAAGCCTCCTCCGCGGTCATGCCCTCGTCCAGGATAAGGTAGGGGATCAGTAGCGCGCCCACCCTGTTGGCGCTCGCGCAATGCACGAGCACCGGACGGCGTTCGGGCTCGGCCATGAGCTCGCGGAACCGCTCGAAGGTCTCGTCGTCCACGTCCTCGTGGCCCACGGGGAGGTTCGCGTACTCCATCCCCGCCCGCCGGACGGCCTCCGGTTCGTCGAGGCTGCGGTCCTCACCGGGCCCCCGCAAGTCGATCACGGCCCTGTAGTCAGCGGACGCCAGACGCGCGAAATGCCCCTCCTCCGGCTGCCCCGCGGTCGCCACGCCTATCGAGGGGCTGGTGCGTGTTGCGCAGCCCGGGGGCTATCTCGTCGATTCTCTGTGGCATCCCTGGTTCCTCCTGCTTCGGGCGCGTTGCTGGGGTCGGGGCGATGTGGGGCGGCGATCCCCGCCTCTCAAAGGAGCCCGCCCCCGTTCTCGTAGAGGATGAAGACGGCCATCGCGACCAGGAAAACGGCGAACCCTTTCTTGAGCGCGTTTTCCGGGACGAAGCGCAAGAGGTAGGCGCCGGCGAAGCTCCCGGCCGCCGCCAGTACCACGAAGAGAGACATGAGCCCCCACGGGATATCCGCCTTGCCGAGGTACCCCGCGAACCCCGCGAAGGAGTTCATGGCGATGACGAGGAGCGAGGTCCCAACCGCCGCCTCCATCGGGATTCCTCCGAGGAGCACAAGAGCTGGCACGACCAGGAACCCGCCGCCCACGCCGACCAGCCCCGTGAGGACCCCGACTCCGATTCCCGGCAGCGCGAACCGCAGGAAAAGCCTCCCGACGGAATCGGGTGCATACGCCTCGTCGCCGTCCTTGACCGGCCCGCCGTTGCGGAACATGAAGACGGCGGCAACCAACATCACGACGGCGAACAAGGAGAGTTGGGCCGCGCCGCTCAGGAGAGCGGCCAGGTGCGCACCCAGGTACGCCCCGGCGGCGGCAATCGGGCCGAAGACGAGCGCCACGCGGAGCTTTATGCAGTCTGTGCGCCAGTGCTCGGCGGCCCCGAAGAGGCTCGTAAGACCGACCACGGCGAGGCTCGCCGCGACGGCCTCCTTCGCGTCGAAGCCAAAAGCGTAGACGAGGATCGGCACCGCGAGCACGGACCCGCCGCCGCCAAGGAGGCCTAGCGTAAGGCCCATCACGACCGCCAACAACAGGCCGATGAGCGTCATCGGGCCTCCCCGGCGCGCCCTCGGGGCCTCAGTCTCCCTCGACCAGTTCTACGCCTTGCCCGGTGAGCATCGGGACCCCGCCGTCCGCGACGTGCTCCACGTCGCTCACGCCGGACCTCTTGAGCAGGGAGGCGGCAAGCGCGCTGCGGACGCCGCTGCCGCAGACGACCGCCAGCGCCCTGTCCTGGGTCCGCAGCTCGTCGGGTATCCCGGCTCGCAGTTGCTGGTAGGGGACGTGGATCGAGCCCTCCACGTGCCCGGCTTTCCATTCGCCTGCGCTCCTGACGTCGAGGACGACGACCTCCTCGTTCCTCAGCTTTTCGGCGAGGCCCGGTATGTCCAGGGCAGGGGTCGTTCCGGTATTCAGCCCGGTCGCGCGCCAGGCGGACAGCCCGCCGACGAGGTAACCCCGTATGCGACGGAAGCCCACGGCCTCGAGCATACGGGCCATGGCCTTCGCCTCCTCGTCGCCGTCTGCGGTCACGATTACCTCACTCTCGGGGTCGACCATCCACGCGGCGCGCGTGCCCACCCCGCTCTGGTTCGTGGTGACGTTGATGGAACCCGGGACGTGGGTGGCATCGAACTCCCTCTGGTCGCGGCCGTCTATAAGGACGGCGCCCGACTCGACGAGCTCCTCCACGCGCGTGGGCAGAAGGGGCGAGAGCGGGACGGTCTCGGTCAGGAGAGGCCCCCGGTTGAGCTCGACGATCCGCTCGAAGTTCGGCGGCTGGGGGGTCTGCTCGGCGGTCAGGGTCTCGACGAACTCTTCCTCGTCTTCGAAGCGCAGGTAGTCGTTGAAGCGCCGCTCGAAACCGATCGTGGAGTCGGGCTTGCGGCTCATGTGCGCGCCTCCGCACAGCGAACCGCCCATGTGCCCAGGCCTCACCTCCACGAAGTCTTCCAGATCGAGAAGCTTACTTAGCGAGCGGAAGATCCCGCGGGCCCCTTCCTCGGCCTCGATAGCCAGGTCCGGACGGGCCAGGTCCCCGACGAAGAGCGAGTCCCCCGTGAAGAGGGTCCAGGGCTCACCTCCCCGGCTTGCGTCCTCCAAGACGAAGGAGAGGTGCTCTGGACGGTGCCCCGGGGTGGATATGGTCCTTATGCGCACGTCGCCGAACCCGACCACGTCGCCGTCTGCGAGGGGCTCGTGATCGTACTCGACGCCGGCGTCCCTTGAGACGTAGACCTTGGCCCCGGTCGCCTCTACCAGACGCCCCTTGCCGGAGAGGTGGTCGGCGTGGTTGTGTGTCTCGAGGACGTGAGAGATCCGAAACCCGTTGTCCTCGGCTACCTTGAGGTACTCCTCTATCTCCCACTTCGGGTCTATGACCGCCGCCTCGCCGCCGTCGGCGAAGATGTAAGACGCGCAGCCCAGATCCTCGTTCAAGACTCCTCGGAAAAACATGCCCTACAACCTCCTGGATTTGTGGTTACTGGCTTCTCTGGTCGACAGGCTCGCACGGTGTTCGGCCGTCAGAAGACCCGCTCGTAGATCGCCATCCCCGCGAGCATCGCGACACCGAAGGCGAAGACCGGCACGATCCCCGAGGCGAGCGCGGGGACCAGCGCCACCACCGCAGGTCCCGGGCAGAACCCCGAAAGCCCCCATCCGACCCCGAACAGTCCTTCGTCTCCATCGCTTCCTCCCTTGCTTTGCTCGTTGAAACTTTGAAACCGCGGAACCTAGCGGCGCTGCAACTGCCGGACGACCCAGACGACAAGCGCGACGACCCGGGCCA